>JAFDFW010000193.1 GCA_019309605.1 Deltaproteobacteria bacterium
TCTTCGTCGAACGACACCTTCGCCAGCGCACGGGTGCAATCTTTCCCGGCGAACATCCCGTAGGGCCCGCCCGGGCCATAGAAGTCACGGCCGCGCGTCACGTCGTACACCTGTCCCCGAATTCCGATCAGGAGCGGTTTGGCCGGATCCAAGCCATCGTAGCTGGCGAGCTCCGAGAGCGAGTAGTCCCGCTCTTCCGCTTCGGGCAGAGGCGCGCGCGGCGCCTCCTTCTTCCCAAACAGCCTGGCAATGAAGCGACCTAGACCCACGCCCTAGACCTACGACGAACGCAGGCCCAGGACAATAGGACAATCGGTCTCAGGTCCGGGTCGGTGGTTACTCGGTCAGCGCACCAGCGCCACCCATGTGGTAGCCCTCTTCGCCGTGCAGATTGGTATCGAGGCCCTCGTTCTCCTCATCGTTGCTGACACGGAGGCCGACCGTGGCGTCGATGATCTTGAGGATCACGAAAGTGACAACGACCGAGTAGGCCGCTGCGGCCAGCACACCGATGATGTTCTCGACGAGGAGCTCGCTGTTGCCATCGATGAGCCCATTGGTGCCGCCCCAGACTTCGGCCGCAAACACGCCGGTCAGAATCGCGCCGAGTGCGCCTCCCACGCCGTGGATACCGAACGCATCGAGGGCGTCGTCATAGCCGAGCTTGCCCTTGAGCATGACTGCGCCGTAACAAACGGGACCCACGAGCAGACCCATGATGACCGCAGAGGTGGGGCCGACGAAACCCGCTGCCGGCGTGATGACAACCAGGCCGGCCACCAGACCGGAGGCCACACCGAGGGCGGTGGGCTTACCCTGCCTGATCCATTCGACGATGGCCCATGCAAGGGCTGCAGCGCCTGCCGCGAGGTGGGTGTTGACCAACGCAAGCGCGGCGTTCTCGTTCGCCGCCAGCGCGCTACCCGCGTTGAATCCGAACCAACCGAACCAAAGCATGCCAGCGCCGAGCAAGGTCAGCGTCAGGTTATGAGGCGGGCCGGGACGACCGCGGCGGCCGAGGACAATGGCGCACACAAGCGCTGCGACGCCAGACGAAAGGTGAACGACGGTCCCGCCGGCGAAGTCGAGCGCACCGCGTGCGCCGAGCCAGCCGTCTGGCCCCCACACCCAGTGGCAAATCGGGTCGTAGACCAGCGTCGCCCACAAGATGATGAATAGGACGTACGCGGAGAACTTCATCCGCTCGGCGATGGCGCCAGAGATCAGAGCTGGGGTGATGATGGCGAACATCATCTGGAACGCCATGAAGAGGATGTGCGGAATCGTGGAACCTTCTTGGGGCTCGAGACCCACCCCGTTCAGGAATGCGTATTCGAAGCCGCCAATGAGGCCGCCACCGACGTCCGAACCGAACGACAACGAGTAGCCAATGACGACCCACTGCAAGGTGATGATGCCCAGCGCAATGAAGCTGTGCATGAACGACGAGAGCACGTTCTTCGAACCCACCATGCCGCCATAGAAGAGCGCCAAGCCCGGCGTCATGAGCATCACGAGCGCACACGACACCATGAGCCATGCGGTATCCGCCTGATTGAGAGCATCCATCCCCGGTTCCTCCTTTGAAGTTGAGAGAGCCTAGATCCGGGCTGTTTCCGCTGGATGTGTCGAACGTTTCCGACTTGTTTCAAACGCAACGTTTTTCGAGCCCCACGGGGGTGCATACGGCGGTGATTTCGGTTACAACTCCCGTTCCGGCTGACCACACCGACTCATGGGTGGAAACGGCGGCCGACACCACAAGAGAGGCAATATCAATGGAATCTGCAGCTGAGTTCTTTGAAAAATTTGAGCAGAACGCCGCCCAAAACACCGACGCGGCCACCCAGCCAAACGCTGTCTACCAGTTCAACATCACCGGCGACGGTGGCGGCGAGTGGAATTTGGACTGCACGAAGGGCAAGACCGGCGACTTCGTCAGCACGGGCACCCATGACAGTCCCGGCGCGACCATCACGGTCTCCGCGGAAGACTGGCTCGGCATGGTCAACGGCTCGCTCAACCCCATGCAGGCCTTCATGTCCGGCAAGATCAAGATCGACGGCGACATGACCCTTGCGATGAGCCTCCAGCAGGTGATGAACCTGGCCCAGGATTGAGCTGATCTGCCTTCGAACTCGATCAGGGTGGCTTCTATGTGGGAGCCACCCTTTTTCATGAGCACATGCCTTCATCCAACAGACCCAACGACGCGACGCGCACCAGGCTAAGCCCCAAAGAGCGCCAACAGCAACTGTTGCGTGTGACGTCGGACATCATCGCGACCGATGGCATCGACAACGTGCGCATACCCTACGTGGCGGCTGCGGCCGGAGTCACACGTCCGGTCGTCTACAAGTTCTTCCCGAATCGGCACGAACTCATCAAGGGAGTTCTCGAAGACTTCGGAGAGGACTACACCCGTCGCGTGCCCGACGTTGCGGACACGACTCAGGCGCTCGACGTCGCGACGACCGCCCGCGCGTTCATCGATGCGGCCTGCGACACAATCGAAGCGAGGGGCTCCGGCGGTTGGCAGCTCCTGCGTTCGGTGGGCCCTGACCAGGAAATCACCGCAATCAGCAACGAATTCCGCCGGCAGCTCGTGCAGCCGTGGTTGGGCCCGCTTCGCGCGCTCACCGGCGTAAGCGCGGCCGAATCGTTGGCGCTCGCTGACGTGATGGTCAGCGGAGCGGGTGAAATCTTGCAGCGTTGGATCGAAGGCGAGTTTTCGCGTCAGCAGGTGGCGACCCTCCTAGGGCGCATCATCCTCGCTGTGCTGAACGAGTTCGCGGAGTAAGAGCGACATGGTTTCCGAGATATTCGACGCGTCGAAGTGGATGGAAGTGCCGGGTTTCGACCTGCAGGACATCACCTACCACCGCGCCAAGGATCACGGCACGGTCCGCATCGCGTTCAACCGACCCGGAGTGCGCAACGCGTTTCGCCCGGGCACGGTCGACGAACTCTACCGCGTGCTCGACCACGCGCGCCAAACATCAGACGTCGGATGCGTTCTCCTCACCGGCAACGGCCCTTCTCCGAAGGACGGCGGCTGGGCGTTTTGCTCGGGTGGCGATCAACGCATCCGCGGCAAAGATGGATACAAGTACGAAACCGATTCGGCAGGGGAAATCGATCCGGCGAAGCTCGGCCGCTTGCACATTCTGGAGGTCCAGCGGCTCATCCGCTTCATGCCGAAGATCGTGATCGCCGTGGTTCCCGGCTGGGCAGTCGGCGGTGGTCACAGCCTGCACGTGGTTTGTGACATGACCATCGCGAGCCAGGAGCACGCGCTCTTCAAGCAAACTGACCCCGATGTGGCCAGCTTCGACAGCGGCTACGGGTCGGCTCTGCTGGCCCGCCAGATCGGGCAAAAGAAGGCACGTGAGGTGTTTTTCGTGGGCCTCAATTACAGCGCCCAGGAGGCCGCAGAGATGGGGATGGTCAACGCGGTCGTTCCCCATGCCGAGCTCGAAGATTTCGCCCTTTCCTGGGCAAAGGAAATCAACTCCAAGAGCCCGACCGCCATGCGAATGCTGAAGTTCGGCTTCAACATGATCGACGACGGCCTCGTCGGTCAGCAGATCTTCGCCGGAGAAGCCACCCGATTGGCCTACGGCACGGAGGAGGCCCAGGAGGGCCGGGACGCCTTCCTCGAAAAGCGTCCTCAGGACTACCGAAAATTCCCCTGGCACTTCTGAGCCGGAGGATCTGACCAAACAAGGTCCGATTTGGGGTAGACTCCCCAATTGGACTCATACCTAAAACGTGCCAAATGAGCACATCAGGAGAACGGAGTAAGTCATTTCAAGTAAGATATTCGTAGGGAACCTCAACTTCGCCACCACAGATCAAGAGCTTCGTGAGCTCTTCGGAGAGATCGGTGAGGTCGTTGACGTTCACATTCCAAAGGACCGTGAAAGCGGACGTCCCAGGGGCTTCGCATTCGTTCGGTTCGCAGCTGAAGAGCATGCCGCTCAAGCGGTCGAGAAATTCCATGGGCGCGACGTCGGTGGCCGCGAATTGCGGCTCGATATCGCTGAAGACCGCCCCCGGCCCCCGCGCACGCAGCGCGATTTCGGGCCACCGCCGGATCGTAACGACTACGGTCGAGGCGACGGTGGAGGCAGCTACGACCGCGGTGGCGGCGGCGACGCTCGCTCGTTCGAGCGGCCGAAGAAACCGAAGGGCAGTCGCCGAGGCCTACGCGGTAAAAAGCGAAGCCTCTAGCGACGTGTGTCGCTCCGGTTCTGTCGCTCCGGGCGAATCCAGCACGACGGCATTAAAAATCTCGGGCGAGGTGTTAACCCCGCCCGAGTGCCCGTTTTGTTGTACCCCCAAGGAGTGTGAATCTCGATATACCTGCCGGCGGGTCGCTAATCAGCCGCCGACAGTCCTACGGTAAAGCTTCGCAAGAACGCTTGTCAACACGTATTTGGGGTCACAATTATCCAAGGATTCCCAAGGCTTGACGAGAGTGCGCTCATCTGCTTCCGAGGGGTGCGGGGGTCGCCCGTCCTGATATGGCTAAGCCCGCTCATGCAAGGGGACGCTCGGATGAGGTGCGCGTAGATGTCGAGCAGCAATGAAGAGAGCTGCACGCTAGCACCGAAGAGAAGGTCGAGCGCTAGGCCGAATGGGATCTGCGTTTCCATCCCGCCGACGGTAGGGTGGCGCGTTCGCCGTGGTTTGCGGCACGCCGGCGCTCCTTCCCAGTCCGGTATAAAGCAGACGCCTTCGGTGGTATAGAGCGCCGATGGCAACGCATCAAAGGCTCGGCGACCTGGCAGAGGCGCTTGAAGCAGAGGGGGCAGATGAGCTCCGGATTCACGTCGTGCGGCGTGCGCGCGAGTTCAAGCGCTCATGGGTGAACATGGCGGAGGCGCTCGTAGAGGTCCGCAATCAGGAGTCGTATCTCGACTGGGGGTACGAGGA
>JAFDFW010000874.1 GCA_019309605.1 Deltaproteobacteria bacterium
GCCGATCTTTCCGAGCCCTTGAGACACCCGGCCGCCGGCCACCCAATCGTTCTGGCGGCCGTCGATATTTCCGTCGACGGGCACGCCGCCGAACGCCTCGAAGTGGGTCTTCGAGGGCGCGCGCAGCGTGACGTGGCCTCCATCGACATGCATGGCGCGTACCGCGCCGGTTGCGAGAATGAACCGGCCGAGCCGCGTGTCGGTGATGCCTCTGGGGTCGCGTACTTTGATGGAAACCACCAGCGCTTCGAACGTCATTTCGTTTCCGCGCAGGCCGAACTGAGGCGTGCCGGCGCCAGCCCAAATCAAGGCCTCGGCGTCGACGTACGGGTTCTTCCGCGCCGAACCCTCCACGATGATCAGCCCCATATTCGGGTCGAGCTGGCCCCAAGCCTCGACGCCTACGCTGTACGGCTGGGCCGCGGCCTGCGACAGGGGCGCCAGAAGCAGCAACGCGATCGTCGCGGCAAGCCCACGAGCCCCAAGATCCCAACGCTGCGCGCGCCTGATCTTCCGACTTGCACTGGGACCCGATCCTGAATCATGGTCATGCTGCTCTGAGCGTCTCGATCGCGACGAGCCGGTTAAACCATGCACGCATCGCCGCTCTCCTGGATCGCTTTCGCCTGCGCCGTCGTCGCGGCGGGCATCATGATCTACTATTTGATCTATCGCCCGCCGCTGAACACCAGAGTCAAGTTGCTCATGCTGCTGGCCGTGGGGGTGCTGCCCATCATGACCGCCATGATCGGAAACCTCGAGGGCCTCCAGGCGACCGAGCACCAGGCCTTCTGTGGAAGCTGCCACACCATGGACATGCACATCGCGGACGCCAACGACCCCGACAGTTTGTCGCTTGCCGCCATCCACTCGCGCACCCTCAAGTTCGGAGACAAGAGCTGCTACGTCTGTCACAAGGACTACGGGATGTTCGGCTACGCGATGACCAAGATCGGCGGCATGGGGCACGTGTACATGTTTCTGTCCGAGTTCGCTTGGTACGACATGGAGGAGAGGATCTGGAACGGCGTAGCGGACCATAGCGGACTTCTCGAAGACCTGCGCACCGGAACGACGAGCTGCGCGAGCGCAGGCTGTCATGGGTACGCGCATCCTTTTAGCAAACCGGACGAAGAAACTCCATCCGACGCCGAGGCCCATTCGGCGTTGCAAGCACCCTCACCGGAGGGAACGTGAACCCAAGGGCCAAGATCGAAAGATTCCTCGACGCCGCTTCGAGAACGCGTCTGATGGGGTATGCATGCGTGCTCGGGCTCATTGGCCTGGCGCTCATGAGCTGGTCGCTTTTCGACCAGGGTTGGATTCCGGTGATGGCGGCGATGTCCGTCGGGCAAGGTATTGGCACGCTATCATTCGCACTGTTCCTGGTGATAGTGCTTATCGACTTGCGGCAGGCGGAGTTCCGGCCCTCGGTTCTTCCCGAGCCACCGAAGCCCCTGAAGTCTCAGGACGACTAGGCGGCCGAGCGCCGGCTGTTAAGCCCCACGATGCCTGCGCCTAGCGCGAGGATGACTCCGGCCGTCAGGAGCGAGTCTGCGGGCACGAAGGGCATCAGTCCGAGGCAGCTGAGTGCCCCTGCGAGTGGGATCAGCCGAGGCGCGCAAAATGTGCGCAACGGTTTGCGGTCGCGGCGCTTGATCGCGATGAGCGAGAGATTGACTGTGAAGAAGACGAGCAGGAGCAGCAGGCTCGTCGTGCCGGCGAGATAGGTGAGGGTGCCCGATAGTGCCAGGGCGAGGGCGACCGCGAGGACAGTGAGGATTGCGAGGTGCGGCGTTTGGCGCTTTGGGTGCACGGCTCCGAGTGCCGATGGCAGGAGCCCTTGCCGTGACATTCCGTAGATCAGCCGGGAGCCCATGATGAAATTTAGCAAGCCGGTGTTGGCAACCGCGAACAGCGCGATCAGCGTGAACAGTCGATCGGGGACGGCATCGGTGGCTCGTTGCACGACGGTGAGGAGCGGCGCTTCGGAACCGGCAAGCGTGGTGGGCGCCACGACAGTTGTCGCGACGATCACGACCAGCAAATAGACGAGGCCTGTGACGACGAGCGCAATCAAGATCGCGCGGGGCATGTTGCGCTCCGGGTCCTTCACCTCTTCCGCGACGTTCACCATGTCCTCGAAGCCGATGAACGCGAAGAAGCCCAGCGCGGCGCCGCGCGCGATGGAGTTCCAGCTGACCTCGCTGCTTGATGCGATTGTGTGGCTGATGCTCGCGCCGGGGGTGTCGGACAGGAAGATCGCGCCCGCGACGATCACGATCAGCAGTCCGGTGAGCTCGACCATCGTTGCGACGATGTTGGTCATCGATGACTCTCGCATGCCGCGAAAATTGATCGCAGCGAGCAAGAGCAGGATGCCTACCACGGTGACGGACTGCGGCAGCTCCGGAACGAGGGCGCCCAAGGCCTGCTGGGTGAAGAACGACTCGCCAGCGCTCCGGGGGAACCTTCCGCCGAGCTCGGCGTAGGTGAGCGCCGTGAGGCCGGCTACGAGGAGCGCGACGGCGAAGGCCGCCCAGCTGGCGCTTCCGGCCACGCCCGCGACTTTGCCCACGAGGGCGTAGATGCCTGCCCCGAGGATGTCTCCCACGCCGTAGAAAACGAGCGCCCAAAAACCAAGCGATCGTCGGAGTTGCGGAGAGGTGGAATCGGTCATGGGG
>JAFDFW010000875.1 GCA_019309605.1 Deltaproteobacteria bacterium
ATTCAGAAAAAGAGCTCAGACCCCTTCTTGAAAGGGTTAATTTCGCCAGTGCCAGTGCCAGTGCCAGTGCCAGTGCCAGTGCCAGTGCCAGCGACCCGCTTGACATCGAGCGGCCAGATCGGAAGGCTGCGGCGCATGGCTGATCCCGTCTCCCAAGAGCTCTTCGCCCGCGCCTCCAAGGTCATCCCAGGCGGCGTCAACTCCCCGGTTCGCGCTTTCCGTGCGGTCGGTGGCGAGCCGATCTTCATCAAGGAAGCCCACGGCCCTGCGCTCGTTGGCGCTGACGGGACGGAATACGTCGACTACGTCGGTTCCTGGGGCCCCATGATTCTCGGGCACGCCCAACCAGACGTCGTCGCGGTGATCCAAGCGGCTGCCGAAAAGGGCTCCAGCTATGGCGCGCCCACCGAGGCTGAAACCACGATGGCGGAGCGACTTCGCGATGCGGTCCCTTCGATGGAGATGTCGCGCCTGGTCTCCAGCGGCACCGAGGCCACCATGGGTGCGCTCCGGGCCGCCCGGGGTTTCACGGGCCGCGACCTCATCGTGAAGTGCATTGGCGGCTATCACGGCGGTGCTGACTACTTACTCGTCAAAGGCGGCAGCGGCCTCGCAACGCTGGGAGAGCCGGACAGCGCCGGGGTGCCTGCCGCGATCGCCGGAACGACCCTCGTCGTCCCCTACAACGATGCCTATGCCCTCGAGAAGATCTTCGCCGAGCGCGGGAACGAGATCGCCGCCGTGATTTTCGAGCCCGTGGCCGGCAACATGGGCTGCATTCCGCCGGATCCGATCTGGCTCGCCGCGCTCCACACGCAGACCCAGAACCACGGCGCTCTTCTGATCTGTGACGAAGTGATGACCGGCTTCCGGGTTGCCTGGGGCGGTGCTCAGGCCCGCTATGACATCCGGCCCGATCTGACCTGCCTCGGCAAGATCATTGGAGGCGGGCTCCCGGTCGGCGCCTACGGCGGAAAACGCGAAATCATGGAGAAAATCGCGCCTCTTGGTCCGGTTTATCAGGCGGGCACCCTGAGTGGGAATCCACTGGCCGTCGCCGCCGGCCTCGAGACGATCGCGCAACTGCTTCGACCCGGCGTTTATGAAGACCTCGAAAACAAGGGCGATCAGGTCCAGGCGCTCCTCGAGCAGCATTCGGGCGCAGCGGGCGTCCCGATCACCGTCCAGCGCGTCGGATCGATGCTGACTGCGTTCTTCCGCGACAAGCCGGTTCGCAACTGGGATGAGGCCGCCGACACCGATCGCGAAGCGTTCGCGAAATGGCACGGGGCGTTGCTCGAAAACGGGGTCTATTGGCCCTGCAGCCAGTTCGAGGCGGCGTTTGTCTCCTTGGCTCACGATGCGGATTCCCTGCAGAAGACCGGCCTGGCATTCAAAGCCGCGTTCGCGGCGCTCTGATCCGCGAAAACCAACCAATTTCATTGGTAGAAATGGTCTCCGACCAACCTTGACCCTACATGCCCCCGTGCTATACGCCGCGCGCTCTTTGGGCGCGGATCCTTGGAACTGTAGGGAAACGATGTGCTGGCGATGCTCCTCAACCGGGAACAGCGGGAGCAGCTCAGACAGATGGGCAGATGGTTAGACGGCAAGCTTGGCACTGAACCTTGGCTCAAATGGATTGGGCTCGGCCTTGGGCTTGCCGCGGGCGGTGTAAGCCTCTACAGGGTCGTCCGCCGCGCGCAGCGAGTGATGGAAGAAGAAGACGAATCCCCGTGATCGACCAACTCAGAACGCAAACTCCACGAAACGTCGCAGTCGCGGCGCTCGTGCTCACCGGCCTGGCCTTCGTGCTGGGAGGTGTGAGCGTCGGGATCGGAGCGGCCGTGGGCGGCATCGTTGCGACTTTGGATGCTTGGGCGATCACCTGGTTGGCGAGTCGCATCGTGAACGGCGCTGGCTTCATCGGCCGTGGATTTGCCGCAGGGCTCTTGGGCGCAAAGCTCGTCGTGCTCTTGGCCGTTTGTTGGGCGTTGCTCGCCCGTTGGGGCGTCGACCCGCTCGGTTTCTCCGTGGGTCTCGGCGCGTTGGTTCTCGGCATGCTTTACAGCGGTGCCGAGTTGTCTGTTCGAGAAGCCCAGGCCGTCGGGGAACCCCAGGCGGCAGGGGAGGGGTAAGGCATGCCGCACGGCGAATCATGGTTTAGCTTCCTGCCGTTCTACCAATCCCTCCAGCACGCGATCTCGGAGGCTTTCGGCCCGAGCTACATGGAGCACAACGCGCACCTCGGAGTGCAGCATGTCATCGCGTACACCGTCGTCGTGTTCTTCCTCCTTGGGGTTGGCCTCTACATCAACCGTCGCCTCAAGAACACCGAGGACAACATCCTCCCCGAGGGGAAGGTCACGTTCTACGGCTTCGTCGAAACGATCGTCGGCGCGACCTACAACATGTCGGCCGACCTCATGGGTCCCAAGCCCGCCAAGTACTTCCTGCCCCTCATCGGCTCCTGCGCACTCGTGATCTTCTTCTCGAATGCGCTCGGTTTGATTCCAGGCTTCCTTCCGCCGACCGACAATCTCAACACGACGTTTGCCATGGCGATGATCATCTTCGTTGTGACTCACATCTACGGCGTGAAAGAGCACGGCTTCGTGAAGTACTTCTCGCACTTCTTCGGGCCCAAGGTGCCTTGGTGGATCGCCTGGTTCATCAACCCGCTGATGTTCTTCATCGAGATCATCAGCCACATCGTTCGCCCGATCACCTTGGCGATTCGACTCATGGCCAACATGACGGCCGACCACCTCGTGCTTGGCATCTTTGTCAGTCTGTTCGCCAGCATGGGCCTCGTGCTCCTGCCGGTGCCGGTGGTGTTTTACCTGATGGGCTGCCTGGTCATCACCGTCCAGACTTTGGTCTTTTGTTTGCTGTCGGTGATTTACATCACCCTTGCGATTCAACACGAAGAAGAACACTAGGAGGCTCCGGAAAATGAAGAAAATGGCTCTTCGACTTGTCAGCTTTGCTGCACCACTCGCTCTCACAGCGACCGCTTTCGCACAGGATGCGCCGATGTCAGACGCTGAGGCCACCGCGATTGCAGGCCGAGCGCTTGCCGCAGGTCTGGCCATCGGCATCGCAGCATTCGGCTGTGGCATGGGTCAGGGTCGCGCCGCGGCTGCTGCCCTCGAGGGTATCGCTCGCAACCCGAATGCTTCGGGTAAGATCCTCGTCCCGCTGATTCTCGGTCTGGCGCTCATCGAGTCGCTCGCGATTTACGCGCTCGTCATCGCATTCCAGGTGCAGCCGTAAGCTGTAACTCGCGACGGGGCGTGCTGGTTTGGGTGCGCCCTGGCGGGCGAC
>JAFDFW010000194.1 GCA_019309605.1 Deltaproteobacteria bacterium
TGACCTTCCCGATGGCGCCTTGCTGGAGCTCCTCGCGACATGGCTCAACGCGGTCGGCGTTCAGTCGCTTCGCGGGGTTCGCGCCGATGCAGGCGACTTCAGCCTGGCCGGCACGCTCCGGCGTGGCCCCGAAGCGACACCCTTGGCCATCACGATCTATCGCGGCAAGCAGCCTATCGGTAACGACGCCGTCGTGGCGCTCCGAGGCGGGCTCCACCATTTCGATCATGCGCGCATGGGTTGGGTGGTGACGCTTGGGCAGGTGAGCGACGGTACTGCCTCCGAAGCACACGCCGAAGGCGCCGCACCCTGTGCGCTCTTCGACGGCGATGCGCTCGCAACATCGATGGAAGAAGTCGGCGTCGGCATCCAGCGCGCCTCTCTTCCGTTGGCCGTCCTCGACGTGGAGCTCCTCGACTCGCTCGGTGGCGGCTCGCCGCGCAGCGCCACCAAGTCTTCTTCGCGCAGCAGCTCGACGAACGGCGTCGATGAAAACGACGAATCCGAGGGCAGCAAGCGCCGCCGGAGCCGTCGCCGGGGCCGCCGGCGCGGTGGCCGCGACGAGGCGGGCGAAGAGGGCGGTCCGGTCGAATCGGTCGAATCGAGTGAGGTGGCTGGCACCACCAAAGGCGACGACAGCGAGCCCCCGAAAGTCGAAACCAGCTCGGAATCCACTGGCGAATCCGCCGGGGAACCGTCCGAAGATACTGAGAAAAAGCCCGCTGAGCCCGCTCCCGCTCCCGATGCGGAAGCCGAGCAACTGTAGCCAAAAAGATACACTTGAGCCCCCTGCGGGTGGCGTAAGGTAAGCGCATGCCCTACCGTCCCGGTTCCTCGATGGTTATCGGGAATAGGGCATGCGAATCGTACTATTGGTCATCGGCGTTGTTTTCTTCAGCGCGTGGCACTCGCACTCCGAGGCGGGTCCTTCGTTCGGTGAAGTTGTGTCCACGCCGGCCGCCCAAGGGATCGACTACCGCAACGCGGTAGGCGATCACCCGACGTCACGGGCGCTTGCTCGCGCCATCGATGCGCGCCTGATCGTTCGTGAGAGCCGCCAGGGTAGGCCGATCCACGTACAACACTGCCGCGTGAGCGATGGCGGATGCCGCGCGCGCATCGCGACACTGTCACGCTTGATCACCGAGGCGAGCAACCGTGCAGGCGTCGACCCGTTCCTCACCGCGGGCATCGCACTACGCGAATCGGGTCTCAATCCCCTGGCAGTCAGCCCAGTCGGCGCTCGGGGCGTCGTTCAGTTGAATCCGAAGTACCGAGGCAAGACCGTGCCCTTCGTCTACAACGAGCGGTACCGCGAAGAGTGCAGTAGCCGCCCCGGGGCATGTCAGCGAGAGGTGATCGAGGCTGGACTGGGACTCTACGAGTGGGCTGTGACGCGCTGCGGCGGTGACGTCGAGAAGGGCCTTGCTTGGTACAATTCCGGACGCTGCGACAAGCAGAACGGCTACGCCTCTTCGGTCCTCCGGGAACGCCGCCGGCTCCTCCGCCACGCCAAGCAGACCGACACGGGCATCCAGACCGTTTTCATCGATTAAGCGCCTGATTTCTGGGCAACGATGAGCCGCTCGAAGGCCTGCCCGACCGCCTCGGCAACTCGCTCGACGGCGCTGGTGTCAGAGGCCGGATCGTTCGCGCACAGGACCCCCACCATCCTCGAGCCGATCATCACTGGGACGATGACGACATCGCGGCCCTGGCTTCCGAAGGCGGCGCGAAAGAGGTGATCGGCTGCGGTCTCACCATAGGGCCCGTGAAAGGGGCGCCCGCTGTGGAGGACCTCATTGAGGACCGATGGGTTGCTCGCGGGCACCCAGAGGCTGCGGATGCCCGCACTCGTCACGTCTTCGCCCGCGCCGTCCCAGCCGCGAAACACACCTTTGCGAAGCGCCAGGAACGCGGCGCCTCGGGCGGCCGAGAGGCACGCCTGACACGCGACACGGACAACATCATCGCGCGAGGTGACGCGGCCGAGCTCAGCGAGGTGCGCATCGATGGCGGAGTCGGACACCTTCGGCGGTTGCACCGTGTCAGCGCGCGCGGACGAGGGCGGTGACACCGATGGGGCGGGCGATGACAGCGGTGGGAGTGATGGCGCCGGCCGTGGAGATGACGGAGCGGTGAGTGGACGCGAGACGATCGGCAATGGGATGTGGCTCGACTTTGGCGTCAGCGATACTTCGCGCTCGGTCGTGGAGCGGTTCCACGCGCGATCCCAGACAGGGCTTGCGGTCGATGCAAGCCCGGAGAAGGAAGGGTCCGAAGCCGAGAGGGTCTGCTCGGCGCCGGTTTCAGGCTTTGGCTGAACGAGCGGCACGACATCATTCGGCGTCCGAGAACGCGCCACGGCCACCGGATCGGTGACGAGGGTCGGCCGCTCTGGCGGATAGGCTCGGTCGATCGACGCGAGCAGATCGGAGAGCTTCGCCACGGTCGGCAAGATGCTTCCGCCGAGCGCCTCGCTGAGCTTGGCCACCGCACTCTCGTCCGTTGGATCGGCCATCGCTACGACTGCACCCGCGGGGCTTGGCCTGAGTGGCATCGCGCAAAGATCGTGCGCATCGGCTCCTCGCAAACGGCGAACGAGACTCCCGTCGGCGCGAGCCAGCTCCTGGGATTGGAGCATCGGACCGAAGCCCTGGGAGACGAAGAACCCCGCCAAGGCGCGCTCGTCGAGACCGGCGGCGACGAGGTTTTGGACGACCTGTCCCGAGGGCAAGAGCGGGTCACCGGCGTCGCTAGTATGCGCCTGGGCCTCGGTCACGAGTCCGGCGGCGACGAGCTGCTCGATCAATGGCTCTGCCATACCCGCTCCCTACCCAGCGTCCGCGCATCCGGCAACCCAGCGAGCCCCGCGTGCGGTGAGCACGCGAGACTGATAGCATCCCGCCGCGATGGCTCGAATCCTGCACATCGAGGATGATCCCAACAATCGACGCCTGGTGCAGAAGCTGCTCGGGGCGGCCGGGCATGAGGTGATCGAGGCTGAGGGGGGTGTCGAGGGCATCCAGCTTGCTCGGGACACCCTACCGGATCTGGTCCTGGTGGACATCAACATTCCTGACCTGGACGGATACGAGGTCACCTTGCGGCTTCGCGGCACGCCGGCGCTCCACGAAGTCCCGATCGTCGCGATTACTGCCGAGGGAGACCGGGACTCCACGCTGGCCGTGGGATGCGACGGCTTCATCGCCAAGCCGATCGACGCGACCCACTTCGCGGAGACTATCGCGCAGTTCCTCGGCGGACACCGAGAGTGGGCTGACGACGGCAGCGATCGATTGCTGCGCGAGCGCACCCAGAAAATCGTGGAGCGTCTCGAGAAAAAGATCGTCGAACTCTCCGAGACCAACCAACGACTAGAGGACATCGCGCGCCTTCGTCGCGAGTTTCTTCAGAATGTGAGTCACGAGCTCGCCACACCGATGACACCGGTCGTCGGATATCTGCGTCTATTGCTCAACGAGGAGCTTGGGCCGTTGACCGATCTGCAACGCAAGTGCCTGGGATCGATCGAGACCTCGACGCAGCGGCTTCGTTCGGTCGTCGACACACTGCTCGACGCCAGCTCCCTCGAAACCGGACGCATGCACTACTACACGCGCCCGTACGACTTTCGAGAAGTCGCTCGCAAAGCGCTCGAACAGATTCGCCCGAAGCTCGATGAGCGCGACGTGACGCTCACCGAGCGCGTTCCCGACGAGCCGATGCCTGCGCAGGGCGACCCCGACAAGCTTCTTCGAACCATGGTCCACGTGCTCGACAACGCGTCGAAGTTCACCCCGACCGGCGGCGAGGTCTCCGTCGAGGTTCGCCCCGAAGGCGAGGGCCACCTGCTTTTTGCGGTTGCGGACAGCGGCCCTGGGGTTCGTCCAGAGCACATCGCCCGCATCATGGAGCCCTTCTACCAAGTCGATGGCTCGGTGACCCGCGATCACGGAGGCGTCGGGCTGGGCCTGGCGTTCGCGCGCAGGGTCACCGAAGCGCTTGGAGGGGGTATCGAGATTTCGAGCCCGCCCGCCGGGGAGGTCGCCGAGCGTCAGCTCTCCGGAACCCTGGTCGAGCTCCGCGTGGGCAGGGTGCCGGAGCGCCCCGAGACGCAGTCGAAGTGATCTATCTCGACCACCACGCGGCCGCGCCGGCTCCGCACGCGGTCCGGCACGCCATGGAAGAGGCCGCGGACGTGGCCTGGGCGAATCCGTCGAGCACGCATGCCGCCGGACGCGCCTCGCGACAACTGCTCGAGGCTGCCCGCGAGGATGTCGCGGCATCGATCGGGGCGGTAGCCGCGGATCTGGTGCTGACCGGCGGAGGCACCGAGGCGTGCAACCTCGGAATCCGCGGGCTCGCTTCTGGGCGTCATCGGGTCGTGACGAGCCAAGTCGAACACCCAGCGGTGGCCGAGAGCGTGCGACGACTTGCAAATGAAGGACGCGAGATCATCGCCCTCAGTGTCGTGGGGGGCCGACCACCCAGCGCCGACGAGCTCGCGCTCCGGCTGGGCCCGAACACGCTCGTCGCCATCCAGTGGGTGAATCACGAGACGGGCACGATATTGCCGATCCGCGAGTACGCGGAGGCTTGCCACGAGCGCCAAGCCCTTTTATTCGTCGACGCGACCCAAGCGCTCGGCAAAGTGCCGGTCGACGTGGGCGCGCTCGGAGCAGACGCGGTGGCTCTCGCCGCGCAGAAAATCGGCGGGCCCGCCGGAGCCGGCGCCTGCTGGGTGCGCCGCGGCTTGGAGCTGCAGCCTGTGCTCGACGGCGGCTCGCAAGAGCGTGGCCGGCGTCCTGGAACGCCGGACACCCTGAGCATGGTGGGCTTCGGGGCCGCGTGCCGCCTGACCGAGAGGCGGCTCGCCCAGCAGCCCCGGGTGAGCGAGCTCCGTGACCGCATCGAATCGAGG
>JAFDFW010000876.1 GCA_019309605.1 Deltaproteobacteria bacterium
CATGGCGGTCCAGTACGCGAAAGACCGGGAACAGTTCGGCAAGCCGATCGGCGCGCAGCAAGCGATCAAGCACCGGCTCGCCAACGCGCTCATCGAGCAAGAGTTCGCGCGGCCGGCGGTCTACCGCGCCGGCTGGTCGATGGCGACCTCCGCCCGAGATGCCGAAATCGACGTCTCCCTAGCGAAAATCTACGCAGGTCAAGCCGCGAAATTCGTTGCTAAGGAGGCGCTTCAAGTCCATGGAGCGATCGGCTACACGATCGAATGCGACCTCCACATGTGGATGAAACGCGCGTGGGCGCTCGCTGCGGCCCATGGCGATGCTGCCTATCATCGCGAGCGCGTAGGCCGGCATATCCTTTGAGCTTTTGGGGTTGCGCCTTGCCGGTGACAACCGTCCCCTCTAGAGATCCGAAATAGCGAGGTTCAGATGCCCGAAGCATACATCGTCGAAGCAGTTCGTACGCCCATCGGTAGGAAGAAGGGCGGGTTGAGCAAAGTGCACTCCGCCGACCTTGGCGCGCACGTGATCAAGGGGCTCGTCGAGCGCACCAAGATCGACCCTGGCGTCGTCGAGGATGTCGTGTTTGGCTGCGTCGACACGATTGGCACCCAGGCCGGTGACGTCGCTCGCACCTGTTGGTTGGCGGCCGGGCTTCCGGAGCACGTGCCCGGCGTGACGGTCGATCGCCAATGCGGTTCCTCCCAGCAGGCGATCCACTTCGCTGCGCAAGGCGTGATGAGCGGCACGCAGGATGTCGTCGTGGCTGGCGGTGTTCAGAACATGAGCATGATTCCCATCGGTTCAGCGATGCTCTCCGCCAAAGAGCTCGGCATCAGTGATCCATTCTCCGGGTCGGTGGGCTGGACCGAGCGCTACGGCGACACGCCCGTCGATCAGTTCTACGGTGCCGAGATGATCGCCAAGAACTGGGACCTTTCGCGCGAAGAGCTCGAGAAGTTCGCCCTCGAAAGCCATCGGCGCGCGGTTCAGGCTCAGAAGGAAGGCCGCTTCGATCGCGAGATCATTCCCTTTGGCGATGTCACGGCCGACGAAGGCCCGCGCCCCAATACAACGCTCGAAAAGATGGCCGCGCTGCCGATTCTCATGGAGGGCGGTCGTCTCACCGCTGCGGTGGCCAGCCAGATTTCCGACGGCGCCGCAGCGCTCCTCATCGTCTCCGAGAAGGCGCTCAAGGAGCACAACCTCACCCCGCGCGCCCGCATCCATCACTTGAGCGTTCGCGGTGAAGACCCGATCCGCATGCTCTCTGCTCCGATTCCCGCAACGCGATACGCGATGGAGAAGTCAGGCATGAGCCTCGACGACATCGACCTCGTGGAGATCAACGAGGCGTTCGCGCCTGTCGTGTGAACGTCAACGGTGGCGCGATCGCCCTCGGGCATCCGCTCGGCGCGACGGGTGCCAAGCTCATGACGACGCTCCTGTACGAGCTCGAGCGCACCCGTGGCCGCTACGGTCTACAGACCATGTGCGAGGGCGGTGGCCAGGCGAACGTCACCATCATCGAGCGGCTTGGCTGAGTCCTCGTTCGAGGACTGAAAGCCCGTCTGGGCTGCGATTCATGTGCGGCGTGTGACATGGCGCACATGAATTCGTGAGTTAATCGACAACCTCCAGGGGCCTAGGCATCATGGAAGTCTACGGCGGGTATGGGCTCCAAGCTTCCAAAGCAAGATTCGACTCCACCGCCTCCGATACGCAAGGACTCGGAGGTCCGCCCCGCGGTGCAAGCAGACGAGCGGCGCCATGCCGACCGTTGGGCTTCTGACGCGCAGATCGAGATCCTCGCGCCGATTCAAGTGCATGCTGTGGCGCTCGACGTGAGCTCGACGGGCATTCAGCTTACGCTCGATGGGTGGCTTTCGACCGGCACGCTGTGCGATCTGCGGATCACGACCCACACTGGCCGCGTGATCTTCAAACGAGCGCGCGTCATCTGGGCCCGTCGTGTCGGAAATGATTGTGTGGCCGGGCTTCAGGTGGTGGGTTCCATCGTGCCGCCCGCGATGCCCGAGTAGCCACCAAGCGTCCAAATCCGGTTTTTCGCCGTGTTACTGCCTCCCAAGCGACATCACGGCTTGACGGGAAGGCTCAGGCAAAATAGAACACGTTTCACTTCGTTACGACCCTTTTTCGACCCGGAACCGGGAGGTGAACATGGCCAAAGTAGCCAACACAGCAGAGTATTTCGACACCCTTAGTGATCGCTTCGACCCCGAGCAGGGCAAGGGCGTGAACGCGACGATCCAGTACACCCTTGCCGGCGATGGCGGCGGCGAGTGGACCATCACGATCGAGGACGGTGCGTACAAGGGTGTCCAGGACGGCGGCGTCGAGAAGCCGACGCTCAACGTGATGATGGATGCTGCACAGTTCGTCGAGATGGCCAACGGCGACCTCGATGGCCGCAAGGCTTTCCTCACGCGCAAGCTCAAGGTGAAGGGCAACATCGCTCTCGCCCAGAAGATGCAGAAGTTCTTCCCCCAGGGCTAAGCGCCCACAACCACGTAGGACACACCCATGAGCGAGACTCTTTCGGCCCCGTACGTGCTCGAATACACGTACACCCGAAGCACCGGTCCGGTAGTCGGCCGTTTCTTGGAAAACCTTCGGTACGAAGTGCTCGAAGGTGTCAAGACGGTCGATGGTCGCGTGCTTTGCCCACCTCTCGAATACGACGAGGAAGGTGAACCCACGACGGGCGAGTTCGTCCCGTTGCGTCCGTCCGGGACGGTGAAGTCTTGGTCATGGGTGCCTGAGCCCCGCAAGGGGCACCCCTTCGATCGTCC
>JAFDFW010000195.1 GCA_019309605.1 Deltaproteobacteria bacterium
CTTGACGATGCCGATGGAGGCCACCAGCCCCCGGGTCTCCGGGTCGAGCGAATCGATCGGCTCTTTCTGGATCACCTGATTCAGGTCCTCGTAGAAGCCGAAATCATTGGGCGACACGGTGTTGTAGGAAACGCCCGAAAAATCGATGAACTCAGTTTTCGGTGGATTCTTCGCCTTGGCGAGGGGGTAGACCTTCAGCTTTGACTTCATCACCTCGACTTCCGGCTCGAGGCCTTTTGCGATGGAACCGCGCACGAAGGCCCAGGTCCAAAAGGTCTTCGGTCGCACCACGAAGTAACCGCTGGGAACATCGCCCTTGTAGCCGGGAGGCAGCACGAGGTATTTGCCGCCCTTGCCCTTGTCCGGACCGATGACGCCAAGATCTTCAACGTATCGGAACCACGCGTCATCGATCAGCCCGAGCATGCCCGGAGGAATCTCGATGACCGTCGGGCCGTCGATCTCGGTGTCGAGAAACGCTTGCACGTAGAGCGTCGAGGTGTTCGCCGTCAGATAGAGGCTCTTCGAATCTAGGAGCTGCGCGGAGATCGCGACCTTGTTCGCCTTGTCCGCGCCGATCTTCGCATTGGCTGCCCGCAGCCGGTACACAGAGGCACCGCCCAGTGTATTGAGAAACACCTGCACCCCGCGCATCCGGTCCAGGTGGTCGTAGACCTTCTTGACGGTGGCGTCGGTCGGGACGCCGTCAAAGAATTTCAACGTGCCGAGTGGTGTCTTCACCGAGGCCGGCGTGCTGATCGATTTCAGCTCTTTCTTGCTGACATCGGCAGCGGCGAACTGCCCGGTTGAAAACAAGACCGCCATCATGGCGACTATTGCGATACATGCATGCTTCACGTCACACCTCCTCGTGCACTTGGTAGTTAACTAAGATCTCTCATGATGTGGCGAACGGCGGTCGAACTCACAGTTAGAATTTTTCTGTTCCCTCGGGTCATTCGAACTCTTCCCCTTCAAGGCACTCGACGGAGATCACGGGCAAGTGCCGCTCGTAAAGCGCCCTCAGAACGCCATTCAACGCGCTCTGATCGGCAAGTTGCCCTATCAGGACAGTTTCTGTTTTCCCGCGGGGGCGGATGGGGTGAGTGATCTGCATGCCCCAAAGCTGATCCGCCCAACGCGCGTGCACGCGTCCGCTCACATGGATTCGGTAGATTGCCGGTCCCTGCATTGTTGGCTGATCGCCGTGTTGCTTGATGGCCATCGATGAAACTCAATGGCTCGAACGCTACCAGAGCTACCCGGCGACCACGTGAGCCGGAAAGGCCCAAAAACGGCCCATTCTTGTCGAAGCCGAATCCGGCGGCTGAAATCAGGATCAGGTGCCGGCGGCTCGGGGGTGGCTGAGGATGCCGAGATCCCTAGCTTTGGCTACGGCCTGTCGGCGACCCGGCACGCCGAGTTTGGAATAGATGTTTTCGGCGTGGCGTTTGACGGTCGCGGTCGAGATACAAAGCCGATCCGCGATCTCTTGCCTGCTCAGCCTATCCGCAAGCAAGCCCAGAATTTCAAGCTCCCGGTTTGTCATGGCGGCAGACATCTGCGTGGTCCGCTGTTCAAGCGGCTCGCCCGCTTGCGACTCCCGATCAGCCTGGAACGCGGCGAGGATTCGCCCAACATAGCGTTGCCCCTCTTCCTCAAGCTCGAGGCTAGTCAGCACCTTGATGAGCCCAGGGCCGAGGTCGACGAACAGACGGATGAAACCGCCGGGCTGGGCGAGTGAGACGGCCCTGCCCAGTGCCTCGCACGCAGCGGGCTCGTCACCCTGCGCATGGTGCAATAACGCCCGCAGGGCGAGCACTTCGATTAGGACGCGGGTGGCATGGATTCCCCCAACAAACGTCTCCAGCCGGGTTAGAAGGCTGTCGGCTTGCACACGGCTGTCCGCGCTGCTCTGGGCAATGAGCACCCGAGCCAACGCGATACGCGGTTCAAAAAACTCGTATGTCGCCCGGAACGGTTCGGGATTGAACCCCTCCGCCCACCGCACGGCCTCGGACAAGCGCCCCTGCCGCACAGCGAGATCCGCCTGGTAGGCCTGTGCACGCTGCAGCAGGGCCGAGTTCCTTGCGCGCAGGACGCGCTGACAAACGGAGTCGACCGTCTCCCGCGCCTTCTCCGCTTGCCCGGTGGCTTGATACACGGACGCCAGGGCAAACGCGCTCTCCACGAAGAATTCCAGATTCGGTACGTTGAGGTCGGCGACGACGGGAGTGAGAGACGCCTCGGCTTTGGCAAGTTCGTTGCGCTGGTATTCCGCAATTCCCGAGAAGTAACGCCCGAACTGGATGCTCTCAACCAGCCCGTGCTCCTCACCGAGAGCGAAGAGCTGATGCGCCGTCAACTGCAGCGCCACCAGATCACCCGCGATCCAGTTCATAAAGGAGAGGATGATGAGCAAGCGTCCCTGAAAGGTGCCGGTCGGTATCGAGGTATCGGCGAGCTGCGCGTAGAGGCGCTCGCGCGCCTGTTCCAGTTCGCCGCACATTTGAAGTGCGGCGCCAACATGGATGAGGGTGTACCCGCGTTCGGCTAGGCAATCGTGCGGCAGCTGTTTCAAAGCCAGCTCGATGTGTTGCATTGCGAGGTCGCCATGTCCTTCGTCGTATCTCTGACGGCCTCGGAGGGCATTGACGCCACCTCGGAGGCGTTCGGTGTCACACCCTTCACACTTCCCGTCCGCGAGCAGTTCGTCGATGCCGTCAAGGAGCGCGTACGCTTGCGGGTAGCGGCCGCGGTTCTGGCAGTGCCAAGCTTCCAGCATGAGCAGCTCGGGGTCTTTTTGGATGACTTCCGCGGGCAGCCGCTTGAGCCAACCGTCGAGACGATGCCACTGTTCCTGGTTCAGTATCTCATTTCGGTGACGAACGATCAGGCGGGCGGCCTCCGCGGGGCCTTCCCCTGCTAGAGCATGGTGAATCGCCTCCTCGAGCCAACCGTGCTCTTCGAACCAGCTGGCCGCGCGTTGATGTAGGCTAGCGATCTCGTTCGGCGCAACATGGGCCCTGAGCTGATCATAGAGTAGCTCCTGGAACAGATGATGGTAACGAAACCACTCCTGTTTCTCGTCCAGGGATACGCAGAGCATGCCCCTGTCTTCGAGGAATCGGATAAAGGCCGGGCCGGCCTCCTGGTCCCCGGTCATCAAGACGGCGTCGCACACGGGAGCACAGAAGCGGTTTAGGATGGACGTTCTACGCATCCACTCACGCAGGTTGGGTGGCTGTCGCGACACGACTTCTTGCAGCAGGTACTCCCGCATGTGCTGCGAATCACCATCAAATTCCTGCAGGAACGCGTCGGCATCCTCATGGTGCTGCAGCGCCAGGGCGGCCAGCCGCAGGCCAACGGCCCACCCCTCGACATGGTCGTAAATACGCGCAACAGTCGAATCCGAAATCGAGCGTCCGGTCGCCTGTCTGAGGAAGATACCCGCTTCGCGCTCGGTAAACTCCAGGTCCTTCAAGCGAATCTCATTCAGCATGTGGTGGGCCCGCAGCGTCGCCAAGGGCAAAGGTGGATCCATGCGCGAGATGATGACCAGGTGCAATGGACGCGGCATGTGTTCCAGCAGACAACCCATCAACACGTCATGAACAGCCGGATTGTCGACACGGTGATAGTCGTCCAAGGCCAGAACAAACTCCGTCTCACAGTCGTCTAGCTCGTTACACAGACACACGGCGATGTCCGCCAGGGGAAGTTGCACTTGCGCTTCCAGTTGGGCCTGCGTCTCGGCGCACGCCTCGGGAAAGATCGTTCGCACGGCAGCCACCAAATAGCTGAGAAGTGTTCGTGGGTCGTTTTCGGTCTCCTCGAGGGAAAGCCAGGCACTGGGGCCAGGGCGGGACTCGAGCCAGTGACCGACGAGCGTGGTCTTGCCATACCCCGCGGGCGCCGAGACCAGCGTCAGCGGCAGATGTCGTCCCTCCTCGAGCCGCTCGTACAATTCGGCGCGGCCCACGACATCCTTGGTGGTCGGGGGGCGGTACAGTTTGGTGTGGATGAGGGTACGCGAAGGCATGAAGCACTCGTTTCTACCATTCAGACGTCCATTGTCATACCCGACGCGTGAGCAGTCCACGGCGTCCGACGGAGCCCAAATGGGCCGTTTTTGGGCCGTTCCGGCTCACGCGATGGCCGTGTACCCCTGGTAGCGTTGGGACTCGAAACGAGAGATCCGGAAAATGAAGACTTGGAAAGCGCCGATGGCCGAAAAGGTCGGCCCATAGAAGGCGCCGAAACCAACAGAAACCGAGAAGAAGTACCAAGGTTGGAGGGTTGAGAAAATGACAAGCAAGATGAACCTGTTTGCTGAGGCATCCCCCCTTGGTTTCTCGCGATTTGCCTTCGCGGCTGTGGCGTTTGCGGCGTTGACCCTCTGCGGCAGCGTGAGCTTCGCCGAAGATGAGCCTGCCGAGCCTTCGAAGCCGGCGGCCTCCCCGGCCGCCTCAGACGATCCGGTTGATCCGAAGGAGGATTCCGCGTGCCGCGCCCCGACGGGCACAACAAGCCCGGATGACCACCTTCACAATGACCCGAAAATTTGCGACGTGAAGAAGGCGTTCCCGCCGAGCAAGACCGGGTCCAGCGGCAATTCGGATTTGGCGGCGAAGCTTGCCAACCCGAGCGCGCCCGTGATGGCTTTGCAAAGTTACTTGGACGTCAAACAAAGTGGCGGCTCCGCCCCAGGCGCGCACAGGGCGACCTTCGGATATACGTTCCAGCCCGCGATCCCATTCCCAACCAAGCGGGGCAATGTCATCTTCCGGCCGCTCATCCCGGTAGACTTCGGCGGAACCTATGGGACCAGCGCCGGCACTGTCGACACCTAAGTTGGTTTTGGCAACATCTCGCTGGAGGTCCTCTACGGCAAGACCCTCAAG
>JAFDFW010000877.1 GCA_019309605.1 Deltaproteobacteria bacterium
ACCATTCGGCGAAGGACGCGCGCGTAGCCTTTCTCGATGCAAGCGGCTTCGAGCAGACCGCGCTCCTCGAGCATCCGATGGAAAGCCTCGAGCTTATAATGGGGGACCGTGATGACGAGGTGGTGCTCGAGATGAAACCCGACGTCGTGCGGGGCGACGAACAGGCGCTCCCACCAGCTGGTCAGGGTGGTGCGGGTGTTTCCAAAGGGATCTCCGGGGTGCGGGGTCGGCACGACGGAATGCTCGGCCATCGAACGCAGTCGAACGACGAGCTTGTGGGTCGTCAACCAGGCCCCAGCCCAAAGCAGGTACAGCATCGGGTGACCGAGCGCCCACAATATCCCCAAGATGACGCCATTGGTGACGAGAGTTCCGATCACCATTTTGATCATCCGCTCTCGGTCGAGGCGAAGCGGGAGCGTTCCGGGGTTCACCTCCTGACCGCGTATGACCTTGTACGCGACGTAGCTCGTGCCGATGAGTTGCTTCAAACCGGTGAGCCCGAACAGGTCCCGCAACACCTTTCTCGTCATGCTGATCTTCGACACGGGAAAGCCGTCTGCGAGAATGCGGTCGGGATCGGTATCGCCCCAGGTCTTTCCGTGATGGTCGAGGTGATGTGACCGGTACATGTCCGCGCTCAGGTAGAGCGGATAGGCGGCGAGCCAATTGCCGGCCCAATCGTTGAGGCGGCGGTTATTGAAGAGAACGCGGTGCGAAGCCTCGTGCAGGATGATGGCCAAGCCGAGCTGGCGGCCGCCGATCACCACGAGCGCGAAAACGACCGTGAGAACGTTCGGATAGAACGCAACCAATGCCATGGCAGCCGCGATCATCCCGTAGTCGACGACCAGCATCAGCCAACCCTGCCAATCGCTGTGCTCGCGAAGCTCGGCGATTTCTTCCTTCGTAAACGCTTGCCGCCAGTCTGTGGTCGACGTGCTCATGCTGCTTCCTCGCTTTCCTCGACGCCCAGGTAGCGTCGCCATAAGGCCTGACCTATTTCGTCGTAGCGGATCATCGCTTCGACCAGTGCATCACGCTCGGCAATGGGCACCATCTGCTCAGGAAGCAGCGGATCGAGTGTGACCCAACGAATGACCTCACGACCAAGCAAGAAGGCTTCCCGCACGGCTTCTTCCAGTGGAAGCTCAGTACGCCGCGCCGTGCTGTCTTGGAGCTCCTCGCGAAGCGCGGTGTAGCCGGCAACGATCGACCCGCATTCCCAGAGGTCGCGCGCGCGCGCGGAATCGATCTCGGACAGATCTTCGAGTCGAGTCGCTATCGCAGTCCGCTCTACCCCAAGCCGCTCCAGAAGCTCTCTCACTTCGGGAACACCGCCGCGTAGGTTGTTGGGTCGAACGTAGAGCCCTTCTTCGAGCTCTCGAAACCCGACGAGGCGAAGTGCACGCGTTCGCCTCCTGAGGGCCGAACGGTCGCTGCGCGTGAGGTGCCCCGTGTAGACGCCGACCCACGATCCGTCCCAGTCGACCATGCGCTCGGCGACGGCGCGCCAACCCATGACACGATGGCTGAGCTCCAGTGACGTCTTGCCGAGCTGGTACGCACCGCGTTCGGGCGAAGCAACTCACCCGAACCGTGTTGGCGCTGAACCCGAAGATCGCGCAGGCGTCGATCAGCAAGCTGACCCTCACGGCGGGATGGCCGCTAGCCTCCACGACCGAGAGGACCTCGGTGATGATGCTCTTGGCGCTGACCTGCACGCGTGGGATGTTAATACAAAACGCAGAAAATGCAATTTCAGACTAATAAACCACAGGAGGCAGCGTTCATCTCAAACGGAAAGGGAAATGAGATTCGAGCTCACGACTTCAACCTCGGCAATATTCGCCTAGCCGCCAATCGGCCCAACGGGCTAAGAGAGCAGGGTATCCGCGGAGCGAACCCATGAGCACCAACTTCAAGAACTACGAGAACCCGTCGATCTTTCATCGCTGGGCGGCCGCCCAGTGGCGCCGACCCAAGGACCCCACCATTTACGGCGCGACGGAAATCGACATGGAGCCAGCGCTGGCCTTCGTGGACGAGGTTCGCGAAGAGTGGGGCGTGCAGGTCACGGTCACGCACCTGGTGGCCAAGGCGCTGGCCATT
>JAFDFW010000196.1 GCA_019309605.1 Deltaproteobacteria bacterium
ATGTCTTGCAGCCAAATCAGCGGAATGCCGTCGCTGTTGCACGCACGACTGAACGTACTGATCTTGGCAATGCCCTGTCGATAGAGAATCCCAGCAGGGCGCTGCTCCTCGCTGGTTTCGGGGTCCTCAATCAATCCTTGCCGGTTGAGCACGAACCCTGCGTACAAGCCGCCGACGCGAGCGACGCCGCAGATCATCTCGCGACCGACCGACGGCAAGACCTCCCAAAAGAGGCTCTGGTCACACAGGCGCGCAAGGATCTCGGTGGCATCGTAGGCCTGGCGATAGTCGACCGGGAGCAAGCCGGGGAGCTCTGCGGGAGAATGGACGGGCTCGATCGACTCGACGCCGCCGCGGTAAAAGTCGGCACCCGAGCTCGGCAGTCGAGACACTTCCCGCCGCAAACAATCGATCAGGGTTTTGTCGTCGGGAACACGCTCATCAGCGCAACCCGATTGGTGCACGTGCACCTCTGGCCCCCCAATGTCGAGTGATGTGATGTGCTGACTCTTCGCGCCTTTGATCAGCGCCGCGCCCGCGATCACCATGTACGCCTGCTCGGTCATGTAGACGCGATCGCTGATGATCGGCATGTACCCGCCACCTGCAATGCAGTCACCAAACACGCCTGCGATCTGCGGCACGCCTTCGGCCGACAGGAGGCTGTTCATCTTGAAGATGTGGCCGGCACCGGTGGCCCCGGCGAAGCTCTTGCTCTGCTCCGGAAGGTAGAGCCCGCTGCAGTCGACTAGATAGAGCGTAGGCAAGCGCAGGCGGCGAGCGATCTCTTGCGCGCGCTCGATCTTCTCCGGCGTTTTGGGCCACCAGGCCCCTGACGCCACGGTGTTGTCGTTCGCGATGACGACGCACCATCGGCCTTCGATATGCACGAAAGCGGTGACGACGCCGGCGGCCGGAGAGCGGAGCCCGTTGAAATCGACGCCGTAGTTGACGAAGGTGCCGACCTCGAAGATCTTCGACCCGTCGTCCTTCAAGCGCTCGAGCCGCTCGCGCGTGGTGAGCTTGTCCTTTTCGTGCACGCGATCGACGTATTCGTCTCCCCAGCCCGCATGGACCTCGGCGCGACGCTCCTCGAGACGCGATACCAAGGGCTCGTGCCCGGCCACCTCGCGGTCGTACGTCGCCTGATCGACGACCGCTTCGCGGGCCTTCCCGATTGGAACTACCGGAACGTGTGCCATCAGCCCTCCCACCCCGGCACGGCGCGTGTGTCGTACCGATTCTCCCGGAACTTCTCCGAGCCTAAAACCGCAAGATGCATTGGAATCGTCGTCGAGATGCCATCGCAACGGATGCCCTGCAACGCTTCGGCCAGCCGGTCGCAAGCTGCGTCGCGGTCTTTGCCCCAGGCGATCACCTTGCAGATCAAGCTGTCGTAGTGGGGCGGAACCTCGTAGCCGGACTCGACATGCGTATCGACGCGCACACGGTCGTCACCGGCCGTGGCGACCTCCCATCGCTCGATGAGGCCCGGGCTCGGCGCAAACCCGTCCGACGGATCTTCCGCGTTGATCCGGCACTCGATCGCATGACCGCGAAGGTCGATGTCCTCCTGAGAGAACCACAGCGGCTCGCCCGCCGCGATGCGAATCTGGGCCTCCACGAGATCGATGCCCGTCCGCATCTCCGTGACTGGGTGCTCCACCTGCAGACGCGCGTTCATTTCCATGAAGCGGAGCTCGCCGCCCGCATCGAGCAAGAACTCCATGGTGCCCGCACCGACGTAGCCGATGGCGCGCGTCGCGCTCACCGCCGCGGCAAGGGTTCGCTCGCGCTCGGCGTCGCTCAAAACGAGAGCCGGCGACTCTTCGATGAGCTTCTGGTGCTTCCGCTGCACGGAGCAGTCTCGCTCCCCGAGGTGCACGACGTGGCCGTACTTGTCGGCGAGCAGTTGAATCTCGATGTGACGTCCGCCTTCGATCAGTTTTTCGAGGTAAAGGCGACCGTCCCCGAAACACGCGAGCGACTCCGCCTGTGCCGCATCGTACGCGTCTTTCACTTCGGTCGCGCCGCGGACGGTGCGCATCCCGCGGCCGCCGCCACCGCTTTCGGCCTTCAACAGGATCGGAAACCCAGTCGCGTGGGCGATCTCTCGCGCCTGATCGACGTCCCGCAAGACCCCGTCACTCCCGGGAATCAGCTTCAACCCTGCGCTGGCCATCGCAGCCTTGGCGGGCGTCTTGCGACCGAGTTTCTGCATCACTGCAGCGGGCGGACCGATGAACGTCACCCCGTGCGCTTCGCACAGCGCTGCGAACACCGGATCCTCAGCAAGGAATCCCCACCCGGGATGAAGAACGGTGCATCGGGTCTGAATGGCGGCCTGCACGATACGCTCCCTCGCGAGGTAGCTCGCGCTCGCCCTCGATGGGCCGAGCACCACGGACTCGCGGTCGCGGAGGTAAGGCGCTTGACGGTCGCCTTCCGACACGCCGAATACCGGTGTGATCCCGAGCACGTCGCAGGTCCGCGCGATACGGGAGGCAACCTCGCCGCGGTTCGCGACAAAAAGACGGCGAAATCGGTTCACGGGCGCGCACGTTAACACCGCCCCCGCCTCGTGAACAGTGGAGGGAGCATTGCGCCGCCGTTCGTGTCAAAATGGTCAGGTTATGTGTCGCTTATTCGGGTTTCGCAGCGTGATTCAGAGCCAGGTGCATCGGTCTTTGATGGACGCCGACAATGCACTCGGCGCGCAGAGCAACGACCACCGCGATGGCTGGGGCGTGGCTTTCTACGTCGATGGCGCCCCTCACATCACGCGGAGCCCCGCAACGGCTCTCGACGACGTGCTCTTCCATCGCGTGAGTGGCGTCGTCGCATCCGAGACCGTCCTGGCGCACGTCCGTCGCGCCACCAACGGCGAAATCTCGGTGCTGAACTGCCATCCGTTCCAGCATGGCAAGTGGATACTGGCCCACAACGGCGACATTCAAGACTTCACCAAGCACCGGCCTGAACTCGTGCAGCGCGTTGCGCCGATGCTCCGGCGCTACATCCTCGGAGATACCGATAGCGAGGTCTTGTTCTTCTTGTTCCTCACACATCTGTCGCAGCACGGCCCGCTCTCGGGGCGCATCGGTGTGGAAGAGACTTCAATGGCGCTCGAAGCAACGCTCGATCACGTGCGCGCGATCTGCGATGTCGATCCCGACAAAGAACCGTCACTCCTCACAGCGATCGCGACCGACGGGACGACGATGGTCGCGGCCGAGGGCGGCAAAGAGCTCTTCTGGTCAACCTACAAGACCCGATGCGCAGACCGCGAAGCATGCCCCAGCCTTTCACCAGAATGCGAAGCCGCCACCGAGAGCGGTTACGTCAACCACCTCATCTTCTCGAGCGAAATAATCCAAGGCGAAAACATCTGGCTCCCACTGGAGCCCGGCGAGCTCATCGGCGTCGACTGGCGCATGAAACTCCTCCGCACCAGCGGCCAACGTCACCTATCCGTAGTCAACTGAGCAAAAGGGGGGTCAGGCCCCTTTTTCGAAGGGTTCATTCGTCGATGGAGCAGGTCTACAAGAGCGAGCTGAATCGCGAGGTGCCTTTGGCGCGCCCCGAGGAGTTCGCGGCGGTCGATATTGGCCCGCTCTCGGTGTGGCCGCCGGTGGTGCTTGCTCCCATGGCGGGCGTGACCAATTGGCCGTTTCGCGCGATCTGTCGGCGGTTTGGGGCGGGGCTTTACGTGAGCGAGATGGTGACGGCGCGTCCGCTCGTCGAGGGCCGGGCCAAAACCTTGATGCTGGCGGAGTTTGGGAAGGACGAATCGCCGCGAAGCCTTCAGCTCTATGGCGTCGACCCGCACTACGTTGGTGAGGCCGTGAAGTGGCTCGTGGGCGAAGGGCACGTCGACCACATCGACATGAACTTCGGATGCCCGGTTCCGAAGGTCACGCGAAAGGGCGGCGGCTCGGCGATTCCCGCGAAGCCACGGTTGCTCGCCAACATCGTCCGCGCGGCGGTGCAAAACGCCGGTGACATTCCCATCACCATCAAGTTTCGAATGGGCATCGACGAAAGCTTGCTCACGTACGAAGACGCCGGACGCATCGCGGAAGAAGAAGGCTGCTCGGCCGTCGCGTTGCACGCCCGCACCGCGGCGCAACTTTACGACGGCGAGGCGCAGTGGGATGCAATCGCGCGCTTGAAGCAACAGGTCCGAACGATTCCGGTGCTGGGCAACGGCGATATCTGGGAGGCCCACGACGCGCTCCGGATGATGCGCACGACGGGATGCGACGGCGTCGTCATTGGCCGAGGGTGCCTCGGCCGTCCCTGGCTATTTCGAGACCTGGCCGACGTCTTCGAAGGACTGGAGCCGGGCAACCCACCGACCTTCGGCGAGGTCGCCGAGATCGCACTCGAGCACGCTGCGCTTCTAAGTGAGTGGGCGGGCGAGGCGCCGGCCATGCGCATGTTCCGACGACATAGCAGCTGGTACACGAAGGGATTCCGAGGCAGCGCCAAGCTCCGCTCCCGGCTCATGCGCGTCACCACCCTCCCCGACCTCGAGGAGGTCCTACGCTCCGCCGACCCCGATGAGCCCTTCCCCCCCGAGGCCATGCGAGTCCCCCGAGGCAAAACCGCAGGCCGCCAAAAAGTCTCCCTCCCCGAAGGCTTCCTAAAAACCCGCCTAACCGACGACACAGCCCCCGCCTTCATAGACCCGGGCAGCGGCGGCTAACGGGGGACACTCTCCACCCCTCCAAGTCCTTGAAATTGCGCCGGTTCCGAGCGAAAGATCGCAATACCGGACGCGCCCACGCAGCCAAATCGGATGATCGTCGCTGCGATCTTTCCGTGAAAAATGCAGTGATTTCAGACTGTTGGCAGGGAGGAGAGTGTCCCCTGTTGGCAT
>JAFDFW010000878.1 GCA_019309605.1 Deltaproteobacteria bacterium
ACCGCATCGTATGGATGTTCTCTCCGACCCATGCGGAGACCCGTCCCCACTCGCGGACTATCGCTCGGGAAAAGGATTACGCGGCAGAAGTCGATGGTCCGGAGGTTGCGGGCTTCCTCAGTAGACTCCCGGCGCAGGTCGGTGGACAGTCCACCCGGCGCTACTCGGGTCGTCGCATTGACCTCGACTTCAAGGACGCCGACATCCACAACATCCTTCGCCTGCTCTCCGAGGTCGGAGGAGTGAATGTCGTTACGGCGGACAACGTGGGTGGAACGGTCACGATTCGTATGCGCGATGTCCCTTGGGATCAGGCGCTTGACGTGGTCCTTCAAGCGAAGTCGCTCGGCATGGTGCGGCAGGGCAACCTGCTCCGTGTCGCGCCCTTGGCGCAGCTGGAGCAAGAGCGCGAGGCGGCCATCGCTCGTCAGAAGCAGCAGCAGCAGCTCGCTCCGCTCGAAACTCGGCTCGTGCCTGTGAGTTACGCGACGGCGCAGAACCTCCAGCCTCGCGTTCGTGAGCTTCTCACCGAGCGGGGCTCCGTCTCGGTCGATGATCGAACCAACATGCTGATCGTCCGAAACGCCCCAGGTGTTAATCGAGTCGCGTATCGTCGAGGCAAGCAGCTCCTACTCGCGCGACATTGGTATTCAGTGGGGTGGCGCGGCCACCATGAGCAGCGCAACGGGTAACCCCACAGGTCTTCGCTTTCCATCCGACATCGGCATCGCGGGTGGCGTCCCGGTGGACAACGCGCCGACACAAGGCTTGTCGCCATTCAACGGTAGCGTGAACAATCCGAACTTCGCTGTGAACTTGCCGGCTGTTACCGGTAATGGCGCAGGCGGTGCGCTCGGGTTGACGATGGGCAGCCTGAGCGGTGCCGTGAACCTCAATGTTCGATTGAGCGCCGCGGAAGCAGCAGGCTCTGTACGGATTATCAGCTCTCCGCGCATTCTAACCTTGGACAACAACGAAGCGTCGATCTCGCAGGGTACGTTGATTCCGTTCTCTCAGGTCAGCGCACAGGGTGTCAACACGGCCTTCCAGGAGGCGAAGCTCGAGCTCAACGTCACACCGCATGTGACGAGCGACGGTTCGGTCGCCATGGATGTGAAGATCACGCGCAACGAGCCGGACTTCGGTCGAGTGGGCGCCAACGGTGACCCGACCATCCTCGAACGTGAGGCGGTGACGCAGCTTCTCGTCGACGACGGCGACACAGCGGTCATCGGCGGCATTTACACACGGAATACGGGTCGTAACGTCGACCAGGTACCGTTCCTTGGCGACATCCCGATCGTGAACAGGGCGCTGGCGCTGCCGGAATAGCCTAGCCCCGCGCCGTCCTCCTCCGTAGGAGTCGACGCACGGCGCGGTTTCAGGGCCAGCATCAGTGTCAGAGACGGAGACGTCTTCGTGACTGGGGGCGAGCGGACCCGTATGCTTCCGCTCGTGCGTGTGTATTTGTCAGGGCCCATGGGGGCCGGGAAGTCGACTGTGGCTTCGGCTGTGGCCGAACAGCTTGGGACCCGTGCGCTCGATTTGGATGAGCGGGTCGAGCAGCTTGCTGGGCGGTCGATTGCGGAGATCTTTGCCGAGCGGGGCGAGAGTGCTTTTCGGGCTCTCGAGAAAGAAGCACTGGAGGGGCTGACCGCCGATGCGGGTGTCGTTTCGCTTGGTGGCGGGACGGTGGTCGATGACGAGTCCCGGCAAATGCTCCTTCGCCAGGGGATCGTCATCACGCTGACCGCGAACCCTGCGGTGCTTGCGGAGCGGGTTGGCGATGGCCAGGGGCGTCCGCTCCTCGGCGAGGATCCACAGGGAGACCTCGAACGGGTCTTGAAAGCGCGGGGCGCAGCGTATGCGGAAGCGCACGCGGTCATCGATACCGGAACACTCACCATCGAAGAAATCGTGGCGGAGATCGTGGCGGTGCGAAACCGCTCGCCCATCGTCGTGCCGCTGGGGCTTCGGACCTACCGAGTCGAAGTGGGACGCGGCACCCGGCATCGCGTTGGGGTTCGTGCGAACGAGTATTCGGAGGGCGACGCCATCCTCGTCTTCGACGGGGGCAATGACCGCCCTTGGCCGGCAGACGCTATTCGTGACCTCACCTTGGCGGGCAAACCTCCAATCGAGGTGAAGCTTCCGGGCAATGAGGCGCATAAGAACGTCGCCAGCGTGGAGCAGGTTTGGGACACCGCGCTCGAAGCCGAAGTCGACCGGCGAGCCATCGTCATCGGTGTCGGAGGCGGCGTCATCGGTGATCTGACGGGCTTCGCGGCGTCGACCTTGCTCCGCGGCGTGGCCCTCGGACAGATCCCGACCACGCTTCTCGCGATGGTGGACAGCTCGGTGGGGGGCAAGACCGGGTTCAATCGCCCGCGCGGAAAGAACCTCGTTGGCGCCTTCTATCAACCAAAGTTCGTCCTGTGCGACGTCGAGACGCTCTCGACCTTGCCGAGCGAAGAGCGAATTGCCGGCTTGGCCGAGGTCGTGAAAAGCGCCTGGCTCGACTCCGAAGACTCGGTGGCGATGCTCGAGCGCGATGCGGATGCGCTCATGGCGGGCGACGCCGACGCGACTATTCGGGCGATACGGATGTCGATCCTGCTCAAGTCGCGCATCGTCCATGAAGACGAGCATGAGTCGGGCCGGCGCATGCTCCTGAACTTGGGACACACCGTGGGCGTCGCCCTGGGCATGATCGCCGCCATGCGGGTCGCGGCTCGGCTCGGCCGGGGGCGCAGCGAAGAAACCGAACGGCTGACGCGCTTGCTCGGAAGGCTGGGGCTGCCCACCGACCTAGATGAGCGACTGAACAGCCGTGTGCTCGGCTTCATCGGCTCGGACAAGAAACGCCGCGGGGACAGGATTTACTTCGTAATTCCCCGCCTTCCTGGGCAAACTGCGATCGAGCTCCTCGGCCTAGATGAAGTTCGGGGCGCTCTCGACCAAATCTAAGCTACGGAAATTTGGCGGCTCAGGCCCAGGCTCGATACCATGAAAGCACCCTTTGGAGGGGACTTATGAGTCGATTCATCCTCGTGTCTATGCTGGTGGCGGTGACGGTTGCTGGGTGCAACCGTTTCCCGGACAACGGATTACAAATCGTGGCGAATTT
>JAFDFW010000197.1 GCA_019309605.1 Deltaproteobacteria bacterium
TGCACGTGTGCACCGTTCCCGAAACAGCGTCCTCGGCGAAGAGTTCGAGCAATTTGCGCTCGAAGGCCCGAATGCGAATGGCTTGTTTGATGACGGGAGCTAAGGTCATGCTGGTGAGCCCGGTAGGAGTTGCGGACGGACGTCGCGAATCATGGTGGACCGCCCACTTGCCTGTAGTTGCCGGACCACCTGTAGGAAGCGCGAACGCATCCCGAAACCGCGCCGGACTACTTCGTCGACTTCGGCGATGTTGGCCTTTGCAAGATTGCCAACCCGTGCCTTGAGTCGGGCGTAGTCATCCATCGAGTCAGAGTTGAGGTAGATGTGGATCGGATGAAACGCCAGAACCTGCAGGCCCGTAGACGCCGGATCGATCGGGGGGCGGCCCATGTCCCGAGACTCCATGCAGAACGTATCCTCCCAACCGTAGGGGATCCGCAGCAACGAGCCGTCGCCGTAGCGGTGCTCGAACGGCATATGGGGTCGAATCCCTGGCATGAGCAACGAGACTTCAGTATCGATTGCGGTATCTGTGATCACTTTCTGAAAGATCGGTGTCGATTGATGCAGGCAGTGCGTCCTCATGCTGGTCGCCGAAGGGGCCAACGCCATGCAATGCTCGAGTACACCGCCAATGCTCTGACCGTGCGTAGACCCGGGCAAAAAATTGGGGTGGATGCCGAGCTCGAATAGGTCGGGACGATCCTTCAAGCGCTGCAATGCTGGGCTTTCGTGGGTCACGAAGAATGTCGCGCGCACGTCGTGGTCGATCAGGCTTTCCCTCACAAAGTCGATGATGAAGTCGGGGGCCCAGTCGATGTCGATCGTCAGGCAGATCATCGATAGGCAGGAGGTCAAAGGCCATGGCGAGCGAGGAGTGCTCGATCACGTGGGTCTGCGCTTGCTCGGCATCCATCCCGGCGCGGCGGGCACGCGCGAGTTCTTCGCCGACCTTCAAACCCGCCGTGTGCAGATCGATGACTGGTTTCGGTCCGAGAAAATCCGTGGCCGCGCTCATGTGTGGGGGGGCTGCAAAACGTTCAGGCGTACAGCGAAGGCCCCGTTTTGCCAGCGCGTCTCGGTCGGCTCCGCCCGCAATGTGGGCCACCGCTAGGCCCGGGTTCAGCTGTGCGAGTCGCTCGGCGCTCAAGGCTCCAGCTTCGCCGATGAGTGTTTCTCGACCGCTGGCCATCGCGATCACGAGGGCGTCGGCCGATTCGAGCACCTCGGTTGCAGCCTTCCCTTCGAGGTCTCGTTCGTCGATCCAGTCAACCTGCGCGCCAAGCCCGCCAAGCTTGTCGATGACGCTGCGTGCGAAATCCCCGCTGCCGATCAGCGCAATGCGAGACTGCAGCAACTCCACATCGAGCTGCAAAAGAAGCTTGGCTGCGATTAGACCGGTGTAGTCGAGCGTTCGCAATCGTTCGTCGTTCTCGTTGGTGCCGAGGATTGCAATGCCCAAGCGTTTGCAGGCGTCTCGATCGAGTTCCTCGGGCCGGTGCTCCCAGGTCTCCCACATCAGCGAAACGACAGCCTGTGGTCCCAACTTGGACAGCAGGGGCTCGTCGATGGGTCTCACAAAGCCGAGGTTCGTCACGATGTCCGCCCCGGCAATGACGGAGTCGGATCGGTCGTTGAGGATTTCGATCGGAGCCGAGGCACCGAGCTCCGCAGCGACGGAACGAATGGAGCGTTCCACCTCGGCTAAAGTCCCGTATCGGGAGTCGCGCCCAAGCGCGAGCACCTGTTTGGCCCCGGCCAGCGCTGCGATGACCGGCGTCAATGCGTAATAGTCCGTGGCCGCCTCGGTCAGAACGGTCAGGTCGGTCAGGTCGAGCTCGAAACGGGCGATCGCGTCGCGAACGAGTCGGCGGACGCGGCTGTGCCTGTGAGTCACGACGCCAATCCTAGCCCACACGGCCCATCTGACGCGAGGATTCCGCGGTCGCGATCGAGCTCAATTGCGATTGGGCTGTGGCTGCGTTGACCCTACGCGTTCTTTCACGCGCGGGGGGTCATTTGTAGTATTCGCGGCCGAGGTGCGTGATCAGTTCTTCGCCCTGCATCCAACGCAAGGTGTTCTTGAGCTTGCCGAGTTGCACAAAGAGATTGTTCTCGGGGTAAAGGTCTTCGGGCGTGATCGGGCTCTTGTAGTAGAACGAGAGCCACTCCTGAATTCCGCTGAGCCCGGCGCGATGCGAGAGATCCATGAAGAGCGCCAGGTCCAAAACCAAAGGCGCCGCAAGAATCGAATCGCGACAGAGGAAATCGACCTTGATCTGCATCGGGTAGCCGAGCCAACCGAAGATGTCGACGTTATCCCAACCCTCTTTCTGGTCTCCGCGCGGCGGGTAATAGTTGATGCGTACCTTGTGGTACATGTCCCCGTAGAGTTCGGGGTGGAGCTCCGGCTGCAGAATGGTTTCGAGAACACCGAGCTTACTGACCTCTTTCGATTTGAAGCTCTCCGGGTCGTCGAGAACCTCGCCGTCACGGTTACCCAGGATATTGGTGGAAAACCAGCCGCGAATGCCGAGCATGCGGGCACTAAGGCCGGGCGCAAGGATGGTCTTCATCAGAGTCTGACCCGTCTTGAAGTCCTTACCTGAGATCGGTGTGCACGTTTCGCGCGAAAGCTCCAACATCGCCGGAACGTCACCCGTGGTGAGATGCGGCGCCCCGTTTGCGTAGCTCACCTCTTCGCGCAGGCAGGCGTATGCGTACACCTGGGATGGGCTGATCGCCGGATCCGAGCGTCGCAGGCCTTCCTCGAACTTACTCAAGGACGAGTGGATTTCCGTCGGTTCCCGGTACACCTCCGTCGAGCCACACCAAACGGCAACGCAACGATCCAGGTCGTTGTCTTTTTTGAACCGGCGGATGTCCTCACGAACAGCCTCGGCGAGCTCCATCTTGTCTTGGCTCGCTTTGACATTTTCACCGCGGAGCCGCCTAACGAACTCGGGGAAGAATACCGACTCCATCGGCTTGATCGCCGAGAGCTCATCCTTGACCGCGCTCAGATGCTCTTTGCTAAGAACGTCGGCATTGACCGCCGCCTCGTACGCGTTGTCTCGGAAGAGATCCCATCCTCCGAAGACCAGGTCGTTCATGTCGGCCAGCGACACGAAATCACGAATCAAAGGCGTCCGCGCATCCGTCCGCTTTCCGAGTCGGACGGTCCCCATCTGCGTCAAAGAGCCGATCGGTTGGGCGAGGCCCTTGCGTGCCAGGAGGGCCCCCGCGATGAAGGTCGTACCCACCGCACCCATTCCAGGTAAAAGCACACCGAGTTTGCCTGTGGCGGGCCTAATTTGGGGCTGCGTCATTCTTGTCTACTCCTAGTCGGTGGATGCGGCTCCGATGAGGGAGGTGTATCACGCCCGCGTCGCATGTCCCCCCCTCCCGGTAAGTTGTATTGGGCTTGGGTTATTCGCCGCAACTATCGCCAAATCCACTTCCCAGTCGAAAACCTAGCCCCTCCCAGAGGCGCCATCCAAGTCCTCACCGAGCTCGGCAATCAGGCGTTCTGCCTCGGCGTGGGTCTCTGGCGTGTCGACGTCGATCCAGGTCGCCTCCCCAACGTCGACTGCCTTCATTCGACCCTCCGCGGCCAGGGCTGCGACCCCTTGTGAAAGCGAGCAGCCCTCGGGACCGTTGACGGTGTCCAGGGCTTCGATGAGGGCAGGCGTGATCAAGAAAAGGCCCGTGTCTAGGGCGTTGTAGTCGTCGAGCTCTTTTCCAATTCTCACGATGCGGTCGCCCCGTACCTGGACTTTCGTCGCGTCGTCCAAGTCGAAGCAGGCGTCGATCCGACGATCGACACCGAGCGCGGATTCTTGCTCCGCTACCGGATACGAAGCAACCGAAGTCAGCAGCCGCGGCGACCACAGATGATCGCTCATCAAGAGCAACGTTGGCCCCGTGACGAAGTCGCGCGCCTTCAACAACGAGGTGCCGTTGGGTTTTTCGTACTCCTCGTTAGGGAAGAACGAAAGCTTCGCTCGGTGCTCGTAGTCTGAGAGACCGGCCCTCAAGTCTTCACCGAGGTGACCGATGACGATGCCGATCTCACGGACTCCACCCTTCTCGAGCGCCCTGATGATGCGAACGATGAGAGGCACGCCCGCCACCTCGCGTAGTGGCTTCGGCACGGGCCGCCCATCGGCAAGGCGACTCCCGAGCCCGGCGGCAAGGATAACCGCACGGTCCCGTGTGTCTGGTGCTGTCATCACTGCGAACGACTCATTGGACAGGTAGACACGATGTAGCTAGTTCTTCACACCCGTGAACCCGAGTCACGGAGATGTTGCAAAACTATCACGTAGTGACGGTCTGTTCGGTGCCCCTCAGTTCGATCGCGCCCACAGCGGCAAGCTGTTCGATCGTCCTGCGCGTTGCATGCCATTGCCAGATGAGCGCCACCAAGAAGATGCCGTTCATCAGGAAGACTCGGATGAAAAGGTAGATGTCCAGGCGGTTGAACATGGCGCATATCGCCATCAGGTAAGCGTGTGGCGCCAATGACACAAGTGCCCAAAGCCGCATGGGCCAAACGTTGGTTTTCCTATAGATTTCGGCCGTTTGCTCATCGCTTTGGAACACCTGGTTCAGGCGCCACGCATCGGGGTTGAGCCAATTGACGAACACCTTTTGCCGCATCAGGTGCGGCACCAGGATGTACTTCATTGCCATCTGAATGATGCGGCCCTCGTGACGAGCAGCTTGGACGGTCTCCGAGACCGTATCTGCATCGTGGCCTTCGCCACCCTGTCCTGGCCGGGTCCCGCGCAGATACGACTCCTTGTAGAAATCATAGGTGGCCAGGTGCATTACCGTGAGGCCTAGAGCGGGGACCATCAGGGCCAAATAGTAAGGATTATGGGAGGTTACCCAGATGTGATAGAAGGCTGGGAAGACGGTGAAGACCGCGACCAGGGTATCGGCCGATCCGTCCAGGGCTCGCCCGAATTCCGATTGCAGGTTCTTGGCGCGGGCTAGAATGCCGTCCGCCCCATCCAAAATCGCGGCGGCCCATAGGCAAGCACCCCCGGCGAACATCGCGGCCGGCGTACCCCAGATAAAGGCGCAACCGGCGATAAACCCTATCACCACGGTCGATAGCGTGATCATATTCGGGGTGATGGGCGTCCTGAAGATCGACTTTACGAACAAATACGCGAGTGTCCGGTGCACATATCGGTTCACCAGATCCTCGACGTCACTCGCTTTCACGACGCTACTAAATGGGGGCAACTGAGCCATCTGTGTTCCCATACGCGCCATCCATGCAAGAATTACACCATTTCCGCGACATTGGTCGCAATTTGACACTAAAGGCGGTCTGACAGCATGTGCTCTGCTCCCGAATCTCAGTGAGCGGGCGCAGCGGTGCACTTGGCTCGCTCGTTTCAAGCGCGGTCGACGCCCTTTTGGTCACTCGTGTTGGAGGCGGAAGGCCTGGAAGGGGTAGCGGGTGAAGTCGGGCGGGACGAATTGCTTCGTCACGTCTTCGACTTGGAAGCGGGTTGTGATGGCCCCGTCTAGCTCGAAGGCGTGAGTCGTGAAGACGAGCTCGCCCTTCTTGTCTAGGGAGCGCATCGCGTTTTCGATCAGGGTCTTGTGATCCTTGTGGATGTTGAAGTCGCCCTTGCTCATTTTCGAGCGCGAGAAGGTGGGGGGGTTGATGAAGATCCAGTCGTAGCTGTTGCGGTCCCTGGCCATCCAGCGGGTGGCATCGTCACGGATGAAGCGGTGCTTGGCGGGGTCTACGCCGTTGGCTTCGAAGTTCTTCTTGCCCCAGTCGAGGTAGGTGTTCGAAAGATCCACGCTAGTGGTCTGCTTGGCTCCGCCGACCGCCGCGCCGACACTGACCGAGCAGGTGTAAGCGAACAGATTCAACATGCGCTTACCCTTGCAATGCTCGGCGGCATAGGCACGGACCGCCCGGTGGTCCAAGAAGAGGCCGGTGTCAATGCGGTCTTCTAGGTTCACGACGAAACGGAGATCGCCCTCGCTGACGATTATCTCCG
>JAFDFW010000879.1 GCA_019309605.1 Deltaproteobacteria bacterium
CACCAACCCAAGCTACCTCTACAAAGCAGAAGTCCGCGACGTCATCGACGCCGACACTCTCCTGCTCGACATCGACCTCGGCTTCGAAGTCATTCGCCGCCAACGCATCCGCCTAGCCCGCATCGACGCACCCGACCGCGACACCCCCGAAGGCGCCCGCGGCCGCCGCTACGTCCGCGAACAACTCGCCGTGGCCCGCACCGTCATCGTCAACACCCGTCAAACCGATCTCCACGGACGTTACGTCGCCCACCTTTTCTACGCCTTCAACAACCGAGGCATCAAGCACACCTTCATCAACGGCCGCTACTTGAACCAGGAACTCGTCAACAAGGAGTTCGCGAAGGTGGTCTAGCCTCCTACCCCGCCCCAGAGTGTTCGAGTACGACGACCCACACCGCAACTGCGAATCCGACTAACGAACTGCGCAACGAACTCGATGGCGTTCAGGCGCTGCCGGTTCAGCGTTGGCCGACGGGCCTTCACCCGCTCAGTCGAGAATCGGAACTCTCTTGGTCTGTTCCTTCCCCTGGTTGCGGCTGATGTTTTTCTGCATCTGCGTGAGGGGGTTGTAGTCGTCCGGCACCTCGATGAGGTTGACCTCCTTGGCATAGGCGTCGTAGGCCGCCTGCATCTCAGCAAAGCGTTTCGGCTCCGCCTCGGAGCGATCGTCGAGCTCGAGCGGATCGTCCGTGTAACGATAGAGGCGCCACTTTTTGTCGCCGAACGGTGGGTTGTTGCGCATCATCTTGTAGTCGCCACGAAAAACGGCGGCGCTGCCGGCGAGCTCGTAGGCGATGGGGTCCTTTGGATCGTGAATGCGTTCCGCATCACCGCGGAGAAAACCGACCATGCTCTTGCCCGTGATCTCGTGAACCTTGCGACCGTCGTGCGAGCCTTCGTGGGCCGGCACCCCCGCGAGCTCGAGAAGCGTTGGTGTGACGTCGCCGACGTAAGCGAAGGCGTCGGTCAGCTTGCCCTTCTGAAGCTTCGCGGGGTAATGAAGGATGAAGGGGACGCGCATGCCGCCCTCCGAAGCCGACGCCTTGAACAGGTTCAGCGGCGTGCCGGACGCGCCCGCCCAGCCGGGGCCGTAGTTGACGTAGCTGCCCGGCAGGCCCATCGCCTCGTACGACATGTCGAAGTTCTTTGCGTACCACTCGGGGAAGATCTTGTCCTGCTCGTTGTTGTCAGCCCCATTGTCCGAAACGATGATGGTCACCGTGTTGTCCGCCTCTCCGATTTCCTCGAGATAGGCGAGCAAACGTCCGACATTGGCGTCGACGGCCTCGAGCATGCCGGCGTACACGGCCATCTGCTTGGCTCGCACGCGCCGTTCCTTCTTCGAAAGCGATTTCCAAGCGTCCGCTCCTGCGCGTAGCGCTTGGCGCGGATCTCGTCCCAACCGACGTCGTACACGCCCTGGTACTTGTCGATGTACTCTTTGGGCACTTGAAGCGGGTAGTGCTGCGCCTGAAGTGAGACGTACGCGAAGAAGGGCTTCCCATCGGCGTGATCTTTGCCGATGTATTCAATCGTTCGGTCGATGTAGTAGCGGGTGGAGTAGAAGTCCTTCGGCAGATCGACCTCTTCGAAGCCCTCGTAGAAGTGCACGAAATCGTACATCGGAAGATACGATTTCTTCTCGAAGTTGTCGGCGCCGCTTTCCATCAGCGCGATCGACCGCTCGAAGCCGCGTGCCGCGGGCAGGCTGTCCTTGGTCTTTCCGAGATGCCACTTGCCCGCCATGTAGGTGTGGTAGCCCGCATCTTGGAGGAGCCGCGGCAGCGTGACCACGCCGTCGCTCATGTATCCTTCGTAGCCCGGCTGATCGAACTGGTTGTCGGCCATGATCTCGATCATGTTGCCCATGCCAGTGAGGTGATTGTCGACGCCCGTGAGCAGCATGCTTCGAGTCGGCGAGCAGGTCGCAGGGGTGTGGTAGTTCGAGAACTGCACGCCGTTTTCGGCAAGCTGGTCGATGTTCGGCGTGTTGATCTCCGAGCCGTACGCACCAAAATCGGCGTAGCCGGTATCATCCAGCAAGACGACGATGAAGTTGGGAGAGCGGTCCGGCTTCGTGGATGTCTGCTCCTCGGTATCGGGCTGCGTGTCAGCCGCCGTGGATGCCCGCTCGTCCTTCGAGCACTTCGAGCAACCCGAAGCTGCGATGATGAACAAAGCGATGAGTATGGATGTTCGGCGCATGTCTTTCTCTCCAGTTGGTCTGAGGAACTCAGTCGTCGTCGCTTGGTTGCCCGTCTCCGACGTGGCGCACGAAGAAGCCCAGGGCCGCGATGACCAGTGCGATTCCGGCACCGTAGCTCAGCAGGGTCTCCGGCTCGGTGGCGTTGGCGGCTTGGCCGAGAAACGCCACGGCGAGGGCGGCCACGATGACGCCAATGATCTTGTCCTCGAGGTCTTTGAGGGTGTTGATCTTGAGACGCATTGGCAGCTCGATCTCTGCGTTGCTGATGAACAGCTTGTAGATCCCGATGCCGGCGATGTACGCGACCGTGCCCACGAGGAATAGGTCGATGATTTCGATGACGGCGAGAGACATCGTCTTGGAGGCCTTCGCCGAGAAATCGCCTACTTGGAAGAGCTGTGCTCCAGCCGTGACGATGCGGCCGATCCCCATGATGACGACGCCGGCGGTCAGAAGAACGCATCCGACGACGGGAATGACGAGGAGAAAGCGGCAGGCCGCGAGGAAGCGCGCCATCTTTAGGACCCCGCCGCCTGTTGAAGTCGGAAACGCACGCTCATGGGGCCGAGGCTATCACAGTGAGCGCATGCAATGCTCGCGATGACGACAGACCAGGCTGTGATGATCGCGTATCACTCGCCGTGAAGATCCACGGGACCCACCTCGTACGGATTCAAATTTTCCTGGGGCGCTGGGCTCTTGGTGCCCGGCATGATCTCGAAGCCCATCTCGAACACGACGAGCGTCGAGGCGAGCTTCTCGAGAACCCCCTTGTCACCGCGAATCTTTGCCGTCCCGTCTTCGATCTGGGCCATGAGTGTCTTCTTGCCCATCATGGTGGCTTCAAGGTCCGCTCGGTCGATGGTGACAGTGAGGTCCGCGTCCTCTGCCTGGAAGCCTTCGATGTTGGTTAGTGTGGCGTTGGAAAGCTCGATCACGAACTTCTCACCGTTGTCTGGCGTTACCAGGTTGATGGTGAACTCCATGCCCTCGACCTTCCGGCTGTCCATCCGGATGCCGATGAAGTCGAGGAAGAGCTCGGTCGACATCGCACGAATCATGTCCGGGCCGGAGGACTTCGGGGAAGCGCCCTCGGGGATGCCCGAACGCAGTTCGTAGGCACCGTTGAGGAAGCTATTGCGCAGCCCCGGGTTCTCCTGCTGATATCCGATCTGCTCGAAGACGTCCGCCAGCAAGTCCTTGGCCTGCTGGTTCCCGGGCTCCGCCTGCACCAGCTTGTTCAGGATCTCCTGAGCGTGGCGGTACTGACCCTGGTCGTGCAGCTCCTTGCCCTTCGCCATGATCTTCTCTGCGCCGCCCATCATCTCCACGTAGAGGGGCGCAGAGTCCGCGGGGGAGAGCGGGATCAAGGTGGCCGGGTTCGCGTCCCAATAGCCGAGGTAGCGGTTGATCACCGCGCGGCTGTTGTGTTCCGGAGAGCCGTGATAGCCGCGGTTGTACCACTGCTCGGCAATCGACTTCGGTGTCTCGTAGACG
>JAFDFW010000018.1 GCA_019309605.1 Deltaproteobacteria bacterium
TAGGCGTGAGCGCGAATCGAATCCGAGCGAAGACCTCGGTGCGAAGCCTCCCCAAAGGCGGCTTCTTGAACACTTCGAGCTCAGGCGGGCGAAACGTGAGGATCCGTGTGCTGACCTCGATGGCGAAGAACCACAGAATGACCCGGTCGATTCGCTGAAGAATCTGGTCGCCTCGGGAGCCGTCGGGGAAGAGCGGCTCGATAATCAGCAGCGCGATCGAGGCAATGATCAGCGTCCAGACGGCTGATTCGACCGCCCGGTATGCTTGGGTGCGCGGGTCGTGAAACGCAGCATGCAAAAAGTCGCGCGCGGACATGCGCGGCGAGCATCAATGGAGGACGTCCCGGTGTCAACCGCCTCGCACGGAGCCTGCCATCCCGGGAGCTTACTGAGCCGCGACTGGCGTCGCTTCGACCTCGTCGAGTTCGATCGCGTCGGCGAGGATCTCAGCGATGTCACGCTGGGCGATCGTCTCCTCTTTTTCCTCGTCCTTGAGACCGTCGGTCAACATGGTCATGCAGAAGGGACAGGCGCTCGCGATGGTCGTCGCGCCCGTGTCGATGAGCTGCAGCGTTCGCTTGTTGTTGACCCGCTCTGCGCCCTGCTCTTCCATGAACATCTGAGCACCGCCCGCTCCGCAGCAAAGGCCCTTGTTGCGGTTCCAGTAGGGGACTTCGGTCAGCTCGAGCCCCTCGATCGCCTCGAGGATCTGACGCGGGGAATCGTACACCTGATTATAGCGTCCGAGGTAGCAGCTATCGTGATAGACGACCTTGTCCTTCACGGGCTTCGACGGGATGAGCTTGCCCGCAACGAGCAAGCCATTGAGGAAGTCGCTGTGATGCACGACGTCGTATGTGCCGCCGAAATCCGGGTACTCGTTACCGAGGATGTTGAAGCAGTGCGGGCACGCGGTGATGATCGTCTTCTTGGCGGCTTCGTAGCCGTTGAGCGTTTCGATGTTCTGCTCGGCGAGCATCTGGAAGAGGTACTCATTGCCGGCGCGGCGCGCGGGGTCGCCTGTACATGTCTCTTCGGTTCCGAGGATCGCGAAGTCGACCCGCGCCTTCTTCAAGAGCTTGGAGACTGCGCGAGCAACCTTCTTGGCCCGATCATCGTAGCTGGCTGCGCAGCCGACCCAGTACAGGACCTCTGCATCGGGCTTGTCGCTCAGCAACGGGATGTCGAGGCCGTCGGCCCAGTCGCCACGATCCATCGCGGAGATGTTCCACGGGTTGCCGTTGGTCTCGATGCCATTGAACGCGCCCTGGAGCTCCCCAGGAAACTCGTTCTTCATCATGACTTCCTCGCGGCGCATGCCGACGATCTTGTCGACGTAGGAAATCATGACGGGACACTGCTCCTCGCACGCGCGGCACGAGGTGCACCCCCAAATCACGTCGGGGTGAAGGATGTGCGGGACCAGGTCGACGACAGTCTCCCCCACGAAGTAGCCGCCGTCGGGCGCGGCCGGGAACGTGTGGATGGGCTCTTCGCCGTCGCTTGGTTTGGGAGGCGCTGCGGGTGCATCGCTCGGTTCCGCTACCAACGCATCCTTGCCGAACATGGCGTTCTCGGTGGCGTACAGGTGATCTCGGATCGCCAGCGTCAGGTGCTTGGGAGAAAGCTTCTTACCGGTGATGTAGTGCAGCGCCCACACTCCGTGCAGGTGTACAGGTCCATGATGTGCTTGTACGTGAGGTCGCCGAGCTGATTGATCCCGAGAGACTCTTCACGCTCCACCTTGCCTTCGAGGTCGTCGACCTTCGGAAGCGCGTTCGGCCTACGCTCGTAGGCGAAGACGTTTGGCATGACGGTGAGCACGTGGAAGTGCTTCGAGTACGGAAGAATGTTCAGGAAAATCAGCACGAATGCCGAGTGCCACCAGAAGCCCGTGTGCTGAGCCGCGGTGACTAGCCGGGTGCTGTCCACGTTGGAGAGCAGCTGTGCGAGGATGCCGCCAAACGGCTCCCACCAGCCGGCGTGAATGGGCTCCCCGTAAGCGCGCGAATCGAGCACGAGGGACGAGCCGACATAGAGGAAATCGGCGGCCATCATCGTAATGATGATGAAGAGGATCAGAATGGGCTCAGTGAAGATATAGCGGTTGGCGTGGTGGCCGAGCGTCATCCGAGGCTTGTCCTTGACGGCCTTCGGGTCACCGCTGTCCTCGCCACGCTTCACCCAGCGCAGGTAGAGGAACACGATCGAGCCCACGATCGCGGCAAACGCGGCGAGCTCTTTGACGAAGGAGTACAGCTTGCCGAGTAGGTGATCGGTGCTCAGCAAGCCCCAGAAATCGAAGCTGGGGTCGAACCCGCGTCCCCAGAGCATGAGGCTGTTGAAAAGTAGCACCATGAAGGCAACGAAGATGCCCATGTGCGCGAACCCAGCCAAAGTGTAGTTGGGCATTTTTTTCTGCCCAAAGGCGTAAACCAAGAGCGTCTTCGTCCGGTCTGCGATCTGCTCACCGGTCCAGGCAAAGCGCGGGTCGGGCACGCCAACCTTAACCTGCCTCAACCGCCGAAATGCGGACCACGAGAAAAATCCGAGCGTGCTCGCCAACAGCAACGTCATCCAAATCGGACCCATCGTCTTCTCCCTGACTTCAAGCGCGGAATCAGTGCAAACGCAGGCTCGCGCTGCGCGAAGGTGTAGAGGTGCAGCGCGGCGAAGTCAACCGCCGTGCCGCATCGACCGGGCCTCCAGGGGCCGCTTCCAGTATCATTCTCGGGTGGGCCGCTTGGGGCTGATATTTCTGCTGGGGGTTGCTGCATGCGCGTCACCAACGCTGCGCAGCGTGCCTCGTGTCGTCGACGGGCAGGTCGAGCACGGCCCGTTCGTGTCTCCGTATGCGTACGAGTGGTTCATCGAAGGCGAGGTTGCCGCGGCCAAAGGCCAACACGACGAAGCGGCGATGGCGTTCGAGGCTGCGACCGCTGCGCCTGCCGACGACGTCGTGCTCCTGACCCGGCTGGCCGAAGAGTACGAGCTCAGTGGGGCCTCCCGTCGCGCGGACCGAATCCTCGCGGTAGCGCGACGTTTCTATCCAGAGTCAGCGAGGGTCGTGCTCGCAGAGGGGCGAATCCAAAGGTATCGAGGCACGGATGGCAAAGCGCTTTCGTCGTTCGCACGCGCCAACGAGTTGGCGCCGGCATGGGATGCCCCGGTCATTGCCATCGCCGAGACGCTCGTCGCGGCCGGACATACGCAAAGGGCCAAGGCGATCCTCCTCGAATACGTCGAGACCTCGCTTGGAGCCCGGTCCGAGCACGCTCGACGTGTTTTGATCGACCTGGCACGCCGAATGGGGGACGCGGGAACCCTGGAGCGTGCCCTGTCACTCGATCCGGCCTCGACGGAGGCGGAGCGCGCCCGGGCTGCCGGAGAACTGGCGCTCGAGGCAGCGCAACCGGCGCTGGCAGCGCGGATACTCGCGGAAGCGTTGGACACGCCCGAGAACGTCGCTCTGTGGTTGCGGGCGCTAGTCCGGAGCGGTGCCCGGCAAGAGGCAGCGGTGTTCTTGGCAACCGCAAATAGCGAGCGGCTGGGAGGAGTGGTCGAGCATGTCGACCTACTGCTGGAGATCGGCGAGGTCGACGTAGCCCTGCGCTTGTTAGCCGCAACCGATACGTCTCCGCGAGTCGAGTACTCGAAGGGACGCGCCCTGCTCGCCCGCGGCGACTACATCGAGGCGGCAGCGGTGCTAGCGGATGTCCCACTCGGCAGTGCGAGCTTCGAAGCATCGCGTATGGCGCTCGCCGAATGCTCGGTGTCGCAGAATCGACAGGGCGTGGCAGCGGAGACGTTGAGCCAGGCGCCACACGAATCACTGGCCGTCCGAAAGGTGCTTGCGGAGATCTATCTCGAAGCAGGCGACCTGCGCGCGGGTCTCAAGCTGTTTGACCCGAAGCGTCCCGAGGAGCGCGCGGTACTCGCCGCGCTCTTCGAGCAAGCCGGTAGGTTTGAAGAGGCAGCCGCGTACTACGCCAATATCAAGACTGTTTCTGCGGACGAGCCGCAACTACGCGCACGTGCTTCGGCGGAGCAACTCGCCTCACACGGACATCATCGGGGCGCCATCGCTGTTCTCGAGCGGTGGACCGCGCTCGCGCCGGACGACCTCTATGCGCGAGTTCGCCTGGTCGAGCTACTTCAAGCAGGCGATCGAGCCGAGGCCGCTCAAAAACGGGGGCGCCGTGCGCTCGAAGTCATCGACGACCCGCTGCTTCTCGCACATCTGATCGAGGTGCTCGAGTCACCGGCCGCTGCCGCGCCGTGAGCGAGGCTCAGTATTCGCCGAACAGATCTTGAATCCGCACGTCGAGCGCGGTGGCGACCTTGTAGAGCGAGCTAATCGACGCACTCGACTCTGCTCGCTCGATCTGCGACAGCAGCGAAACGCTAAGCCCAGTGCGGCGAGCCATTTGCTTCAGCGTCAGGCCGCGATCCTTGCGGAGCCCGCGAATCGTTTCGCCGATGACTCGGTGAAGATTCTCTTCCGGAGTGCGAAGGAGCCCCTTCTTACGCATCACCCGATCCAGCACCTCGCGGAACTCATCGGGGTTGAAGGGCTTCTTGAGGTAGTCGACGGCGTCGAGCTTCATCGACTGAACGGCAGTGTCGAGCGATGGGTAACCAGTGAAGATCACGACAGCGACGTCGCTATCGACCCGGCGAATCTGCTCGAGAACTTCGACCCCACCTAGGCCGGGCATCATCAGGTCGAGCACGACGAGATGATAACCACCGTCTTTGACTTCTTCGGGCGCGTTCTTCGCATCGGCAAGGGTCGTGACCTCGAAGCCGTCCTTGGTGAGGAACGTGTCCATGAACTCCAAGATCGCTTGGTCATCATCGACAACGAGAACTCTTACCGGTGGTAACGCCTTTGCCATCTTTCCTCCGCTGCAATTGTGCTTGCAGTGTTCAATTCTAGTCGGGGCGAGAGGATTTGAACCTCCGACCTCACGGTCCCGAACCGTGCGCGCTACCAAGCTGCGCTACGCCCCGTATTTCAAGCTCGGCGGAATCACATTCACCCACATATATACTTGGTAGGCATCTGCCCAGGGGCCGGCACCCGGCACCCACGGACCCACATCCAAACCACCACCGGATCCAAAGTACAATGATTTCAAGTGGGAAGCGCGCCCAACTTGAAGATCAAATCCGGAAAGATCTGCGTCGTTGACGACTCCCGAACCCTCGACCTCGAGGGGCGAGCAGACCGCATAGAGGAGGGTTCCGCCGTGGCGGACCATCGAAGCGGCGTTCTCGAGGATGCGCCTCTGATTCTCACCCATGCGGGCCGCCTCGTCGTGCCCGGCACGTAGTAAAATTTCAGGCCTACGGCGCAAGGTGCCGACTCCGGTACAGGGAGCGTCGACGAGCACGCGATCGAACTCACCGTGCACTGTGCCTTTGCCAACCGTCCAATCCACGCAGGCAGTTTCGAGTCGAGCAGGATCCAGCCGAAGCCGCGCGAGCTCGGCATCGATCTGTTCGAGACGATGCTCATGGAGATCGGTCGCAACGACCTTGCCTGACTCGCCAACCGCTTCGATCAACTGCGCGGTCTTTCCTCCGCGCCCCGCACACGCATCCAACACACGTTCCCCGGGCTGCGCCTGCAGCAACAACCCGATCAACTGCGCGCCTTCCTCTTGGACCGCGAATGAGCCTTCTGCGTACCCGGGCAAGCTGCGCGGGTCGCCAGCACCACTGATGCGCAAGCCATGAGGCGAAAGCACCGTAGGCGAAACCGAAGCGTCGGGGTGCGCCGCTCCAATTGATTCGGCGATCGCGTCGCGCTCGATATCCGAGCGAACGCGCAGATCAATCGACGGGGGCTCCCGCCCCACGCGGAGAAGAGCCTCGGTGTGCTCGGCCCCGATTGAAGAGCCCAGCACATCGCGCAACCAAGACGGAACCGAGACGGACGATGGCAGCTGCGGAACGTCCGGTCGCTCGGCTGCAACCTTCCGAAGAATCGCATTGGCGAAGCCGGCTACCTTCTTGCCGCGCTTCATGCGCACGAGCTCGACGGTGTCGTTGACGACGGCGTGGGATGGAACGCGTTCGAGGTGGAGCAGCTGATAGGCCGCCCCTATCAGCGCGGCATGTGTCCAGTCGTCGACTTTGACCGGGCGCCGGGCGTGCCGCGCGAGTGAGGCTTCGAGGTCGGGCGCGCTCCGGAGCGCGCCGTAGACGATTTGGGTGGCGAGGGCTGCATCGACCCGGCTGACCGCGCCGCGCCGGAGCTCGGCATCGAGGGTCGGCGTTGCCCAAGCATCATCGCGCGCAACCCTAAGAAGCACACGGGTCGCAATGTATCTGGCCGGGGCTACCACGTGGCCAAGCTTACTCGTGTCGCAGGCACAGGCACGGAGATTGGAGGCCTCACGGACTGCGTGATACCGTAACGGCCGTGGGGGACGGCAACAATCGGGAAAGGCCGGGGGGAGCAACTTCATGAGCGCTTTGGTTCTCGTGGCAGATCCGGATCCCTTCAACCTTCGCTTGCTTCACGAAGCATGTGAGGCTGCGGGGTACGACGTCGTGACCGCCGCTGACGGACCCGAGGTGCTCGCAATGGTGGCTCGACGGCCACCGGATCTGCTCCTGCTCGACGCCAAGATGTCGGAGATCGATGCGTTCGAGATCCTACACATCCTCAAAGCGGACACGAGTCTCGTCAACATCCCGGTCCTGCTCGTAACGGACGAAGGCGACCTCGAAGCAAGGCGCCGTGGGATCGAGCTCGGGGCGGAAGACTACCTGACACGCCCCTACCGGGTGTTCGAGATTCAGCAGCGCGTGCGCAACGTCTTGCGTGCAACACGGCGCGACCGCCTCGGCATTCCGGAGAGCACACCGCCCGCCGATCAGCGCGACCCGGTCACCGGCGCGGGCACCCCCTCACAACTTCTGATCAGCTTGGACTACGAGCACACGCGCGCCGAGCGGTATGGGCACCCACTGAGCTGCATCGTCGCGAGGCTCGGGAACTCGGCCGATATCGCGGCAGCAAGCGAGGACGGCACTGCGGATCGTGCCATGGCCTTGATCGGCAGCGGGCTCAAGAGGTGCATCCGTGCCGTCGACCATCTCTTTCGCCTACGGCGAGACGAGTTCTGCATCCTATTGCCCGAGACCGACGGCCAGGGAGCTGCTTACGTGCTCAGACGCTTGGACGGCCAGATCGAGAGTGGGGAGCTCTGGGGCGGAGACGTCACGCCGACGCCGGCAATCCAGATCGCGCTCACGAGCACGCCGGAAGCCAGCGTCAAGAGCGGCGACGACCTGTTGAAACAGACGCGCAATTCGCTCACGCGCAAAGATTAGAAGGCTGCGGCGAACCGCACGAACCAGACCACGACGGCGCAACCGGCGAGCGCGAGGCCCCAGCGATTCAACGAGAAGCGTTCAATGGCTGCGTCGAGCGACCAGCCGCGCAACACAGCAGTCATGCCGAGCGGGATGCACGAGCAGACGACGAAAAACAGCGCGAGCCCGAGCGGGTTTGCGCTGGCCGCGAGCGACCAGTGCCCGCGGATGCCGTGCGCGAAAGCGGTGGTGAGACCGCATCCGGGGCAAGGGGATCCGGTGAGCAAAAGGAAGCCGCAGGGAGGAAGACCAATCTGCGTGTGCGTGCCGTAGCCGCGGACGTCGGGCTCGATCGCCGCGGCGGCGGCCAACACCAACGCGCAGCCCCCGACGATGCCCCACCAAAGCAAGCGCTGCGAAAGCGGAAGGGGCGAGGCGCTATCGAGGGTCGTCGTCATGGCTTGGCTCTCGCCAGTCTGGATTACGCTGAAGCCCGCCGTCAACGATTGCCACGCACGGCGCCGGGCAGCGGGGCTCGCCAATCGTGTCGTGCAAATCTCGGCCGATGGGATTGTCATTGCCGGCGGCAAAGTCGGCGTAGTGTGCGTGGAGACACTTCACCCCAGCCGATGACCCCCCGACGCCTCCACTCGGACGGTGCTGCGCCCCAGTGGAAAGCAAGGCGTCGCGCTCACGCGCATAGCGCGCATGCGCGGCCTCGACCGCTGCGCTTAGCTCGGGGTCGGCTGCGATCTTGGCTTGGATGGCGCGAACTCCGCCCTCCCCCTCGATGCGCGCGATCCGACGATGCGCCAGCGGACAGGTGAGCCAATAGCGCGTGGGGAACGGCTCCCCGGTATCGAGAATTGGCGGAACCTCGGCGACGATAGGCAAGCCAAGATTACACCTACGGACGACCTTCGACGCCGCACGCAAAGATCGCCCGATCTGGAGGGCAAGCACTTCGCTGTCGCGTTCGCTCATGAGGGGCGCATGCAGTCCTTGACCTCGGTCCAGAAATCGGACTCGCCGACGACCTCAACCATCATCACGGCCTCGGCCGCCGCTCGGTCCGCCCGCGCCCCCGCGTCTCGAAGGCGCGCGCAGATGTCCTCGGCGATCGTGAGCCTCGTGGCGAGCTCCTGGCGGCCCAGCGCAAAGTCGTAGTCCTCAGCCCACTTGAGCGACCAAATCTCATCGGCAATCCAATCGCCGAAGACGTCCCGCGTCGTGCGAGCCTTCGGTGAACGCGCTTGCGCTCGATCGAACGCCGCGGCCCAGGGACGCCCCGGGGCCCTTGGACTTCGACCATTTTGAAGGGCGCTGATGGTGTCACCGACCCAGGCCATTGCCACGCCGAACTGCGAGCCATCTCGCGCGTCGATGAACTCGTCGGCTTGTTTGTCCCAACTGCTTCCGTGAAGGGCCGGAAATGGCTCGGCATCCAGGATGTCGAGGAGTGCCTCACGGCCGCTCAACCGCTTCAGGTACTCCGCCTCGATCGGCTCCCAGTCAGAGAACGCGAGCTCCTCGTTCGGACTCATTGGGATATGCTTGATCCGGCGATCCGCGATCGGCCTGCTGCCCCCGTCCGACACCGAGCTCTCAACGTCCTCGGGCCGGATCTCGGGGCGGTCGCCCATCGTGCGGCAAGGACACCGGTGATCGGTGGTGATCCGGCCGCCGACCGGAGTTGCGGCCAGCCCCAGCGGAAACCGGCGGCAGCCATCCGGCTTGGCCTCGGGGCCGCTCTGTGCGTGCACCGAACAGCGCTGGTCAGCCATCAAGAAGACGCAGCCGCCGTCCGCAGCCGTATTGAGCATGTAGTCGTCGTGGTCATCGTTCCAGCCCGCCGATTTTCGGTCGATGCGACGCATCGCGGCGACCTCCTTCTTGGTCAGAGGCCCGATGCCGTGGATATCCGTGCAGCACAAGCCGTCGCCAAAGCAGGTGTATCGCGCGCCCGGACGGGGAATCAGGGGGCGCACTTGCGTCTTTTTCTTTTTGTTTCCAGCCATGAACCAGCGTGAGTTTCCTTAACCCATGGGAAAAGGGGACTGTCCCCGTTTTCTGGGATATGATTTTGGGATGGGAGCGAGTCCTTCACCGCTTGTGGGGTACAACACGAACGTGCGCCATAAGGGAAACCTCTATCACATTCAAACCGAAGATTCGGGTGTGAAGCGGCCGCACGTCATCACGCAGCTTTTCGCCGACGGTGGACGCATCATCGCTTCCGAGAAGACGTCCTACGAAGAGCACGTCGGCGCCGAGAACATCGCCGCCATCGTCAAGCAGCTCATGCAGGAGCAACACAAGCGCGTGTTCATTGGGCTCCGGGATGGGGTGTACGACGAGGACGGCCCGGCAAGAACCGACCGCAGCGTCGAGACACAGGGAACGCCTCCCGCGGAGGTCACCACCGAGGTCCTCGACCACGCCGCCGCGCGCCTCGTGGAAGGGTCACCGTGCTACGAGCAAGTTCAGGCTGGCAGTATCTCCCGCCAGCGGATCTCACAAGCGCCGGCGGTTCCGTTCGGGCACGACGTATTGACTCAAAAGACGCTCGACGAAGTCATTCTGGCGTACCTGGCGCAGGATTTACAAACCGGCACCTGACACGACTCGGCTTGACACTCTTTGGAGCCCGTCGTTAGCTCTTCGCCCTCAACGATGACCAGGCTCAAAGACCGTCTCGTCACTCTGCTCCAGGACCCTCGGCTGGCAAAGCTGATGCGTGATCCGAACGTTCAACGGTTTGCAGTGAAGGCGTTTCGTTTCCGCGGTCGCGTCGAGGGGGTGATCGACCAACGCGTTCAGCGCACCGCAGGCATGTTGAACCTTGCAACCCAGCGGGACCTCCGCTCGCTCCAGCGACGGATTCGGCACCTCGAGCGGGAGCTTCGCGAAGCCGAAGAACGGCTCACCGACGCTGAAGATGCTCGAGAAGCTCCGGCCCATAGTTGAGCCCGAAGTAGAGGGCCGCGGCCAGGGGCACGATGATGCTGAGCACCGCGAGAACTATGCCGAGCATAGCAATCGCGTAGTCCATTGCGGTCGCCTTGGAGCCGGGGGTTTCATGCTCACGGATGAGCTCGAGATTGCGACGGTTCGATTTGTAGGCCGCGTCAAAAATGTCGCCGACGATCGGGAGGGAACCCGCAACGACGTCGACCAAGATGTTGAGGATCATTCGAAACAAGACGACGCGCGGCACCCCACGGCGTAGCGCAAGCGCCATGAGTCCGACCGAGCCCGCGCCCGTCACTACATCGCCGACGCCGGGAAACAAGATGCCGATGATCGGGTCGAGTCCGAATCGAAAGTCGGTTCCTGGGATGCGAAAGCGATCGTCCAGCAAGGTGACGAGGTGCTCCGCCCATTGCCTGAGCTTCGAAACCGAACGGTCCGGGTCGACCATGCCCGAACTCTAGGTGAGCGATCAGGCGTCCGCTAGCGCCTGGTCGCCGCAAACTTCGACGAAGACCGTTCGAAGCCGCTCTCGCAGGTTCGATCCCTTTTCGACGAAGTGGTGAATGCCAAGCTGGTGGAGCAGCTGGACGTCATGCTCTTGCGCGCCCGCGCTCACCGAGATGATCGAGCAGTTTTGCGCGAGTCCTTCGCCTTTGAGCTGCATGCACAGCTCTACGCCGTTCATGCGAGGCATGTGCAGATCGAGCAGCATCACCTCCGGCTCTTTGTTTTGGACCTCGGCCAGCGCTTCTTCGCCGTCGTGGGCGACGCGGATGTCCGTCGGGCCGACAATTTGTCGCACGTAGAAGGCGAGGATTTTGGCGAGATCTACGTCGTCATCGACGATCAGCACCGACGGCCCCTTGTTGCTCGTCACGGCCGGACTGCCGCTGCGGGGCCGCTCGTCCCGGATCGCGCGTAGCTGCCACGCGGCCGCCTCGGCGCTCTGAATACGCACCTGCGGATTGGGGCTGAGCATCTCGTGAACGACCTGGCAAAGCTCCGGGGGACAGTCGGGTCGAAGCTCAGCGATAGGCGCTGGTTGCCCACGCTCGTGTGATGCGACCACCTCACGGATCGTCGTGCCTGCGAACGGCCGCGTCCCGGTCAACAGCTCGTACGCGACGACCCCAAGGCCGAAGATGTCGACGAGGTGACCGCTGCCCGTTGCAGCCGTGTTGAGCAGGGCTTCGGGCGCCATGTACGGCGGAGAGCCTGCGACGCGCTGCTGCCCATTGACGTCGAACTCGGGCAACACGAGCCCGAAGTCCATCAACACGACCCGATGAACCGGCGTCAGCATGATGTTATCCGGCTTGATGTCGCGATGGACGAGCCCCGCGCGGTGCACGACACTCAGCCCTTCACCGGCGGGCAACAGAATCTGCACCACCTCGGGCGGGCTGAACTGCTCACCGGCTTGCCAACGCGTGGCCGCGTGCTCGGTCAACGACACACCGTAGACCCGCTCCATCACGAGGTAGTCGATCCCCCGGTGCTCCCCGAGAGTGTGAACACTTACCAGACTGGGATGTTGGAACGCCGCCAGTGCTCGCGCCTCGTTGCGAAGAGGCGGAGTCAGCGGATTCGGCCAGGCCGCCTTGATCGCCACTCGCCGGTTGAGCAGGTGGTCATGGGCCTCAAAGACCTCGCCCATCCCGCCCCGGCCCAGGAGCTGCATGATTTCGTAAATGCCGTCGAGAAGCTCACCGGTAGCGAAAATCCTGTTTTCGCCGTCGATCGGTGGCTCGCTCGCAGCGATGGCATGTCCCCCAACATCGCGCATATCAGTATTTATATACTATCTTGATGTGGCTGTAATTAGCAACCTCAGAGGTCGATTGCGTGGATATCCAGCCCGTCCACAGGTTTGCCGAGGAATCTGGAGGCGGCCGAGCCGAATTGGCCCGGCAGATCGGTGACCAGGATCTGCAAAGAGCCCGGAGGCCCGGCGGCTATGGAGCTCCCAGCCAGCATCGTGGACAGCGTCGCGGCAGTGGCCGCGGCGCTGTCCACGATGGCCACGTCGTGACCCAGGAGCTCGGCTGCTGCCCGGTGAATCGTCTCGGAAAGCAGTGGGTAGTGCGTGCAGCCAAGGACGATCGTGTCGACGTCGACGTCCGCGAGTGGCTGCAGATATCGCCGGGCCGCAAGCTCGGGTACCTCGCCAGTGACCCAACCCTCTTCGGCCAGCGGCACGAAGAGGGGAGCCGCTCGAGCAAACACCTTCATCGCCTCGCTTTCACTGTGAATTGCACGCTCGTATGCGCCGGACGCCACAGTGCCGGCCGTCGCTAGGATCCCGATGCGCCCAGTCCGGGTCGCCTTGATCCCGGCCCGCGCACCCGGCTGAATGACCCCGACAACCGGAATATCGAGACGGGCTTGGAGCTCGGCAAGCGCAACGCCGCTTGCGGTATTGCATGCAACGACCAGGAGCTTGATGTCGAAGCTCAGCAAGCGCTCGGCGCAGGCGATAGCGTACTTGACCACGGTCCCCGCGCTGCGCGTCCCGTATGGAACCCTCGCTGTGTCGCCGAGATAGACCAGGTTCTCTGCGGGGAATGCCCCGCTGATGGCGCGGGCCACCGTGAGGCCGCCCAAGCCCGAGTCGAAAATTCCAATCGGCTTTGCCACGTGCCCCGTGTGGGGCAAGGTTACACAACCGAGCTGAAAGAGCCACCATCGGAGTCGTCTCTGGTAGGCTGGAAACGCATGCCGACGCTGGCGCTGATCTCGAAAGATTCGAACCTGTACCAGGAACTCGTCCGGACCCTCGAGGGGACCGCATGGTCTGTGGAGTGGCTCGGGGCCGAGGCCGTGGACGACAGCGAAGTTCATCAAGAGGTCGTAGTGCTGGACGCGACCCACCCGGAGATGGAAGCGTGGCGAGGGCCGCGTGGAAAGCCGGTGCTGCTGATCATGAACGAGGACCGTCCCGCGGGGTTGAACGAGCTCGTCGACGACCTCGTCTTTCGGCCGACACGCCGGGATGAGCTAGTCGTTCGGTTGGAACGGTTGCGCGCGCGCACGCCACTCGATGGCCTACGGCGTCAGTACGCCAAGACCTTTGCGTCGATGGCGCCGGGCATCGTGGTGGTCGACCGGGATCTGACCATGGTTTTCGCAAACCCAAGGTCGTACGAGATCGTCGGCCATCGCGAGGAGACGATCTCCTCGGCCGATATCGGTCGAGTGATATCCATCGAGGATCTCCCCCGCGTCCGGGATGCCCTATCCCAGCGACAGTACCCACGCGGCATGGACATCGAGCTCGTGCGGCGGGATGGAGCGAAGATTATTTGCAGTTGCTCATTCGCGCCTTTGGTTGGGGCGGAGGACCACACGGTCATCTCGTTCGAGAACGTCACCGATCTACGGGAAACCGAGCGGGAGCTGATCAAGACGATGGAGTTCTTGGAATCGCTAATCGACGCGAGCGTCGATGCGATCATCGCAACGGACATGGAGCAGCAGGTGGTGTTGTTCAATCCGAGCGCAGAGCGCGTTTCGGGGCGCCACGTCTCCGACGTACTCGGGAACGTGAAGCTCGAAGACCTCCTCGGACGATCTTCCGCCGAACTCGTCACCCAACGGCTGCTCGCCCCAAACCACGGCGGGGAGGGACGGCTCGAACCGACGATGCTCGATCTGTTGGACCTGCACGGGACCCGAATCCCGGTTCAGTTGTCCGCGTCACTCATCTACGAGCATGGCGAGCCCTCAGCGATCGTCCTCATCTTTGCCGATCTGCGGGACCGAATCCGAGTCGAAGAGCGACTGGCCGATGCTCAGAAGAAGTTGGCATTCACGGAGAAGCAAGGCGTCCTCGCCGAGCTGGCCGGCACCGCGGCACACGAGCTCAACCAGCCGCTCACCAGCATGATGGCCTATGCCGAGCTCCTACTGCGCCAGTCCGAGCCGGACTCCACCGGCGCCAAAACGGCTGAAGTGCTGATACGGGAAGCGGAACGCATGGCCGAAATCGTTCGTAAGATCGGCAAGATCACCCGATACGAAACCACCGCGTACGTCGGCCATCAGAAGATCTTCGACCTCGATCGCGCGGCAGATGCTTCGGGCGAGCCGGGAGCAAAGAGCTGAGCGATGGACGACTCCGCGCATAGGAAGCCCCCCGCTCGACGAACCTTGGAGCCGCGCGTCTCGTCGGTGAACTCGATCATCACGCCGCGACGCCAAGCGGGTGAAGCCAACACGCCGGCGCAAATTCTGGAGTCGCTGAACCAGGCACAGCGAGAGACCGTTGCGTTTGCGACCGACGAGAAGATCCTACGTTCGTACGTGCACGCGCTCGAGCGCCTCTATCCGAAGACCCGGTTTGCGATGCGGTTGTCACCGCAAACGGCAGACACGACGGCCATCGTCCAGGCGGCGACGCATCACATCCGGCCCGAGGCGATGGACGAAGTGTCGATCACGGAGGCGGGGCTTTTGCGAGGTGGCTTCGCGCTGCCGGCGGGGCCACCGAATGGGATGACCGTGCGGCGGACATACCAAGCGACCTTGCTCGCTGGACCGGCAGAGGAACCGCTGCCCTCTGACGGCTTCGACGCGCCACTGGCACGCGCAGGCGAGGTGTTCGGGGTTCTGGCCGCCGAGTTCGATCGGGGCGCCAACGTTCCGGCGCGCTTGGAGGACGCGGTGCTGATGGCGGCAACCCAAGTGAGCGCCGCAATCGAAAGCGGGCGTCTTCGCCGGGAATCGCTTCACCTCCGCGATTACCTCGACAAGCTGCTGGAGCACGCCAACATTCCGGTTCTGGTAGTCGGTCGCGATCGCGGCATTCGCGTCGTGAGCAGCGCGTTCAAGCGAATAACGGGGCTGGATCGCACGGATCTCGTTTCCAAAGACGTGCTGCGCTTGGCGGGGCCCAGCGAGCGAGTGCGGGTCTTGTCGGCCTTCGCCGGCGCGCTCCGCGGACGGGACGTCGCGCCGTTCGAGCTGCGGCTACCCAAGGCACGGGGAGGCCATGCGCGCCTCCAGTTCACGCTGGCGCCAATTCTCGATTCGGAGGGCAGAGTCGCTGGCGTCATCGCGATCGGCCAAGACCGGACCGAGGTGCGTGAGCTCGAAGGGCAGGTCATCCACGCCGAAAAGCTGGCCACACTGGGGCAACTCGCTGCCGGCATCGTGCACGAGATCAACAACCCACTGACGAGCATCTCGGTCTACGGCGAGTACCTACTCAACAAGTTGACGCGGAGCGGCGCGGAGCATGCGGATCTCAAGCGAGTGGAGCGCATCCTGCATAGCTCCGACCGCATCATGTCGTTCACCCGTAATCTTCTGACGTACGCGCGCCCGTCGAAAGAGGAGGCGCAGCCGATCGCGCTCAACCAAGTTCTCCGAGAGGCCGTCGGCTTCTGCGAGCACGTCATCCGGGAAGCTGGCGTCTCCGTGACCGTGAACTACGGGGAGAACCTCCCCAGGGTGAACGCGGTGGCGGGCCAGCTTCATCAGGTCTTTGTCAATCTCATCACGAACGCGTGCAACGCCGCGCCCGAAGAGGGCGGACAGCTGCAGCTGTCCACCCGCCTTCACGGCCACGATCGCATTCACGTCGAGGTCGAGGACGACGGCGTGGGGATTCGTGCAGCCGAGCTCAGCCGCGTCTTCGAGCCGTTCTTCTCAACGCGCCGAAAAGGCAACGGAACCGGGCTCGGCCTTTCGATCGTCAAGAACATCGTGGAGGAGCATCGAGGCACGATCGAGATTGACAGCGAGCCCGACCGCGCCACGACCGTCCTGATCACCCTCCCCTGCCTCGACCAGTAAACGTCTATAATCACACGCATTTTCCATGGCGCATCCGTTTGAGCCGCCCATGAATGGAATCAAGCGGCGGGCCGAAAGGTTAGGGGGACAAACGGAGGTATGTTCATGTTCCGCACCACACTTCGGCAGCCCTGGCTCATCGCCCTCGGCGCCGCGCTCGCCGTCAGCACACTCGGGACGGCGTCCGCGTCGCCCAAGAAAGGCGCTATCGACGAGGACGCCTTGTCGAGGGCAGTCGCGTTCGAAACTGCGCTGACCGACGTTGCCGAGTCGGTGTCGCCTTCGGTCGTGAGCATTCAAGTCGAGGTGACCCGGCCGCAGAATGAGGGCTTGCCTTTCTTCTTCGGAGGGCAAGGTCGTGGCGGCATCGTTCGCGGAGGCGGCTCGGGCATCATCTTGCGGTCGGACGGCTATATTCTGACGAACAACCATGTCGTGCACCAGGCAAGCCGAATCGAGGTGCGGCTCAAGGACGGAAAAAGCTTTCCCGCCAAGCTCGTCGGGGCGGATTCGGCGACCGACCTCGCCATGCTCAAGATCGACGCGCGCGGCCTGCCGCAAGCCGAGTTCGGCTCTTCAGAGAAGGCCAGAGTTGGCCAATTCGTCATTGCAATCGGCTCCCCATTCGGCCTCGACTATACGGTCACGACCGGCGTTCTCAGCGCGAAGGGTCGCGCCGGCATCGGCGCAAACGAGATCGAAGACTATCTCCAAACCGACGCGAGCATCAATCCCGGCAACTCCGGCGGCCCACTCGTCAATCTTCACGGCCGAGTGCTGGGGATCAACACGATGATCATCGGCCGGGGTTCGGGGATCGGCTTTGCGATCCCCGCCGAGATCGCCCAGCGGGTGGCACGACAACTGATCGAAAGCGGCACTGTCAAACGCGCGTGGCTCGGCGTCTCGTTCCAGGAGATCACCCCCGAGCTGGCCGCGCATTTCGGGGGAAGCTTCGACGGTGGAGCGCTGATCAATGGGGTGATTCCACAAGGGCCCGCGGACAAAGCGGGTCTGCAGGCAGGCGATGTCATCACCGCTGTCGGCGAGCAGAAGATTCGGGAGGGAACCGACCTTCTGCGCACCGTCTTACGCCACGGAGTCGGTGAACGACTGACCCTCGAAGTGCGCCGCGGCAACAAGACGAAGAAGGTCCCCCTCGTCACCGGCCAGAGGCCGAGCGAGGACGGAGTGCAGCAAGGCCAGCAGGGCGCACAAGACAACCACATGCTGGGCCTCGCGCTCGAAGAGATGACTCCAAGGCTTAGAGAGCGGTTCCGCTACGAGGGGGACGGACAGGTGTTCGTCCGTGGTGTGACGCCGGGTTCCGACGCCGATCGAGCCGGCCTTCGTCCCGGCGACATCATTCTTCAAGCAGACCGGCAACTGGTTCGCAGTATCGGCGACGTTCGCGCGGCGTTGAAGGACGGAAAGGCAGTGCTCTACGTCGAACGTGAGTCACGGCGCTTCTTTCAACCGATCACTCGGTCCAAGTAGGCTGCCGAGCAAAGTAGGGCTATCGCGCGATCGTGATCTCGACCGCCGGGCCGCGCGCCTCGACGCGGTAGGCCGGCTGGCGCCCTGCAACGAACCGGATCGTCAGCTCGGAGAAGTCCCCGCGGTTGAGGATGCTCGCGTGCTCCACGTCGGGATGCGCGGTGGCAATCGGGCCCGCCTGGGACAAAGACAGGCTCCCTGGAATCGTGACAGAGAATCCGTCCCCCTCGACGATCCCATCCATCTCGGTCACGGGGTTGCTCATCCGCAACACGTACTTCTCACCACGGGCAACGGAGTCCGCCCCAAACGCCGTCCCGCGAACACTCTCAGGAGGCAAAGGCGCCCCCTGCACCTCGTAAGTCGCACCAGCGACCGCGGCCTCGGCCCCCGACCCATCCGCCGACGCCGACTCTGCCCCTGTCTCGGTCTCTGCCGCTGCCGCTGTCTCTGTCTCTGCCGCAGTCTCTGCCGCTGTCTCTGTCTCCGCCGCAGTCTCTGCCGCTGTCTCTGTCTCCGCCGCAGTCTCTGCCGCTGCCTCACTCCCCGAGACCGCCCACAAGTACACGCCCCAGCCGGCCGCAACAATCCCACAAGCCATCGCCGCGACGAGTAAGTATCGGCGTCCGTTGCGGCGCGTGTTCTTGAGATGCGCGCGCGCCGCTTCGCTCCGCGGAACCTGCTTGCGGCGAGGTTT
>JAFDFW010000198.1 GCA_019309605.1 Deltaproteobacteria bacterium
CGCTCCACCCGCGCATTGCCCCGGTGCCCAAAGGGCTATCAGCCATGCTCGTTCGCACTCCGACCGGACAAAAGTGGTTGTTGAATAAGTTCGTGGGTCCTCAGACCCCCTCTTAACTCATCGGTACCACCCAGCCCGCCTCGAAGCAACGAAACGGTCCTCGAAAGAGCAAAAGTCTCCTGTTTCTGCCCGGCCGTCTAGGCCGCCCGGCGGGCTCTTCTGCTCAATTCCGGTGGATTTGACTTTGGCTGGGGCCGGGCCCATACGGCCGGTCTGCGGGTAATTGGCTCTGGCCGATCGCCGCTGTTACAGCCGAACAGGCATGGGCAGGGGTGTTTCGTGTCAGACGGGCGTCGCGGCTGTGGCACACAGGACACGAGTCCAGGAACCGCCCGCAGCGTTTTGGGGTGAAGTGGGGTTGGCCCGCTCTTCGCATGGGTAGCGCGTCGAGGAGATTCGAATGAAGGACAAAGAGATCGGCATACTGCTCGGGGGCGTGAGCGCGGAGCGCGACATTTCCCTCAAGACCGGCGAAGCCATGTTCGAGGCGCTCAAGGCCCGCGGATACCGCGTGCAGAAGGTGTTCGTCGATGGGGACATCGACCGGGTGCTCCGCCAGACGACCATCGACATTGCGGTCATCGCCCTGCACGGCACCTACGGCGAAGACGGATGCATCCAAGGCATGCTCGAAACCATGGGTATCCCCTACACCGGCTCGGGGGTCCTTCCGAGCGCCCTGGCGATGGACAAGCTCAAGAGCAAGGAGCTTTTCCGTCTTTATAACGTGCCGACGCCCTCTTACTACGTAGTGCCCAGCAGCGATCTGGACGGCTTGGAGCAAGTTCATAGCTCGTTTGGTTTCCCGAGTTTCGTCAAGCCGCGGAGCGGCGGATCGAGCGTGGGCGCAGGAGAGGCCAAAAACCTCGCAGAGCTGAAGCAACGCTGCGAAGACGCAGCGCGCTTCGATGAGTGGATCCTGGTGGAGCGCTTGATCCGCGGTCGCGAGGTGGCCGTTGGCCTACTGGACGGCAACGCGCTCGGCGCGATCGAGATCGAGCCCAAGGGCGGATTCTACGATTACAAATCAAAGTACCAAAAGGGACAAAGCGAATATCACTTCCCCGCTCGGCTTTCGCCGACCCGCTACCAGGGCGTGCTGAATCTGGCGGAGCGTGCGGTTCACGCGGTCGGCGCCACCGGAGCGACGCGCGTCGATTTGCTGGTGACCGCGGATGAGAATGAGTACGTCCTCGAGGTCAACACCCTCCCCGGGATGACGCCCACGTCTTTGTTGCCCAAAATTGCAGCCGGAGCGGGTTACGACTTCGGCGACCTCTGCGAAGCCATCCTCGAGAGGGCAGCGCTGCACGTTGGTGAGGGACTGCCCCATGTCTCAGAGGCCGAACGCGCCGGTCTCACGGCGGGCGGTGTCCCAATCGCACCCGCCGAATAGCGATTCTTGACAATTCCGATGTGGGAAACCATAAATCCCACACGGTGAAGCTCTCGAACAAAGGCCGATACGGCGTTCGTGCCGTCTTCGACATCGCTTTTCATAGCGCTGGCAAGGCCACACAGATCAAGGACATTTCGCGGCGGCAGGCGATTCCTCCGCGATTCCTGGAGCAGATCTTCCAAGACCTCAAGCGGGCTGGGCTGGTCACTTCCAAGCGCGGTCCTCGCGGCGGCTACGCGCTCGCGATGGACCCGGATGACATCCGGATCGGTGATATCGTGCGTGCGCTCGAAGGGCCCATCGTGTTGGCTGGTGCCGACGGGAACGGCGACGCGGACGAGACCAGCCGTGTCGTGACGGAAAATGTTTTCTCCGAACTCTCCGAAAGCATCGAGGCGTGCTTCGACGCGATTACGATCCAAGATCTCTGTGACCGGGGCGACGCACATGGAGTTCGCCGCGCGCCTCCCCGTCGTTACGTGTATTCGATCTAATGCCTGCACCCGTCGTCGATAGCGTCCTCGATCTCGTTGGCGAAACGCCCGTCGTTCGCCTGCGTAAACTCTCGCCCGAAGGCGGCGCAACGATTTGGGGTAAGTGCGAGCATCTCAACCCGGGTGGCTCTGTCAAGGACCGCATTTGTCTGGCGATGATCGAAGCGGCCGAAGCGCAGGGGCGGCTGAAGCCGGGCGATACCATCGTCGAGCCGACCAGCGGCAATACCGGCATCGGGTTGGCACTGGTCTGTGCGCGGAAAGGCTACAAGTTGGTGCTCACGATGCCCGCGAGCATGTCGCTCGAACGGCGCGCTTTGCTCGAAGCGTATGGGGTCGAGATCCTTCTCACCAAGCCGGACCGTGCGATGGAAGGCGCGATGGAAGCGGCGTGCCGACTCGTCGAAGAGCGCGGAGCGTTCATGCCCGAGCAGTTTTCGAATCCGGCGAATCCGGGAGTCCACGCGCAGACGACCGCGCCGGAGCTGCTGCATGCGTTCGAGGGGCACCGCATCGATGCATTCGTTGCTGCGGTAGGTACGGGCGGCACGGTTAGTGGAGTCGGCGAGGCGCTCAAGGCGCGTAACCCCGCGACGCGCGTGATTGCGGTTGAGCCTGCCGCGAGCCCGGTGCTCATCGGCGGTCCCGCTGGACCTACGAAGATTCAAGGGCTCAACGCGGGTTTCGTGCCCGAGAATTTTCACCGCGACGTCGTCGACGACATCATTGGTGTCGACGACCAGGACGCGTGGGACACCAAGGTCGCCCTCGCCAAGGAAGAGGGTTTGCTTCTTGGAATTAGCGCGGGAGCGAATGTGTGGGCCTCGATCGAGGTCGCGAAGCAGCTCGGGCCCGACAAGACCGTTGTGACCGTGCTCTGCGACACCGGCGAGCGCTACTTCAGCTTGGGAGCGTACTTCCAATGAGCGTCGCGCATCGCGTCCTCGTCGTTGGTGCCGGGGGTCTCGGGTCTCCTTTGCTTCGGCTGCTCGCGGTCGCGGGCGGGAGCGGCGTCGAGCACATCACCCTCGTTGACGACGATGTGGTCGACGAGAGCAACCTGCACCGACAGACGCTCTACTCGACTGATGATGTCGGTCGTTCGAAGATCGAGCGCGCAGCGAGTGTGCTCCACGAACTCTCGCCCGGTTTGTCTGTGCGCTCCGTGGACGGCCGCTTCGTGCCTGGCACCGCGATGGATCTCTTGTCGGACCACACGCTCGTCGTCGAGGGTGCCGATAACCTCGCGACGAAATTTCTGGTGGCTGATGCGGCGCACCTCGCGGCTGTGCCGGTGGTTCAGGCCGGTGCGGTTCGCTGGGCCGGCTGGGCCTTCTGCGCCCTGCCCGACTCGGCGTGCCTTCGCTGCCTCTTCGAGGACATCCCCCGTGACGGAATCGAGACATGTGCCGAGGCTGGCGTGGTCGGTCCGGTCGTCGGGGTGCTCGGCGGTCTAGAGGCGGCCTTGGTTTTTCGCTTGCTGCAGGGCGAACGCCCGGGTGGTGAGCTTTGGCACTATGACGCGCTCGCGGGCGCGCTTCGAAAGACGTTCGTGCGTCGCCGAAGCGATTGTCCGTTGTGCGCTGGAGAGATTCAGGACTTGCGGGTGGAACGTTACACGGCGGCTTGCGCCGCTTGATCCAACCCGGCATCTGTTAGGACTCAGAAAGGAACGAACATGGCTGTTACGGTACGCATTCCAACCCCCCTCCGAACCCTGACCGGTGGAGCAGACGAAGTCTCCGCAGACGGTGGAACGGTGGCCGAGGTAATCGAACACCTCGAGACCAGTCACCCTGGCATGAAAGACCGCCTGTGTGATGAGAAGGGCGTGCGTCGCTTCGTGAACATTTACGCGAACGACGAGGACATCCGCTTTCTCGACAACCTCGAGACGGCGCTCAAAGAGGGCGACACCCTGAGCATCGTTCCGGCCATCGCGGGCGGGGCCTTGCGTTGAGTCTCGACGCCGCGGCACGGCGTCGTTACGCGCGTCAGCTTCTTCTCGGTGAGATCGGCGAGTCAGGCCAGGAACGCCTGCTCGACGCAGGCTTTCACCGTGAAGCAGACGGCGATGCAGACGCATATGCTGTGGCGGCGGAGTATTTGGAGCGAGCTGGCTGCTCGCGCGAGGAGAGTGGCGCGGCGGTGCTCGTCCCAAACGAGAGCGCCGTGATGCGGTTTGCAGCTTCGCCTGCGTTGCGAGATCCAGCGGCGGCAATCATGGGCGCGTTTTCGGCGGTGGAGCACCTCAAGGAGGTTCTCGGTATTGGGGCTGCGCGCGAATTTCCATCCGACCTCACGTTGAGCACTGAGGGCTGATGCGTTTCCGAAAGATGGAGTCGATCGTCGAGGCGGTGGGCAGCACCCCGATGGTGCGCCTGCGCTCGCTCGAGAAGGACGCGCCCGGCACGAAGATCTATCTCAAGCTCGAGTACGCCAACCCCGGCGGCTCGGTCAAAGACCGCCCTGCCCGTCAGATGATGCTCGACGCGATCGAGGACGGCCGCCTTACGAACGACAAGATTCTCATCGATGCGACGAGTGGCAACACCGGTGTGGCGTACAGCTTGTTCGGCGCCGCGATGGGCTACCGCATCCAACTCGTGATGCCGTCGAACGTGTCGCAAGCGCGCAAGGACATCACGGAGGCGTTCGGCACCGAGATCCTCTACAGCGACCCGATGGAAGGTTCGGACGGCGCGATTGTGAAGGTGCGCAAGATGGTTGCCGAGGATCCGGACCGGTACTTTTACGCGGACCAGTACTCGAACCCGTCGAACCCACGCGCGCACTACCTCGGCACGGGCGCCGAGATCCTCGAGCAGGTCGGTGACCAGATCACGCACTTCGTGGCGGGGCTCGGGACCAGCGGAACCTGCATGGGCACGACGCGGCGTTTGCGCGAGCA
>JAFDFW010000199.1 GCA_019309605.1 Deltaproteobacteria bacterium
TGCCGAAGCACACGGTTGACGGTGGCGCTCAACGCTTCGGGCTCGAACGGCTTCGACAGATAGTCCACCGCTCCCCGCTTCATCGCGTCCACCGCTGCGCTGACCGAACCGTATGCGGTCATCACGATGACGGGCACCTCGCCCACGCGCTCGATCAACACATCGCCCGTCTCGCCGGTAAGCCTCACGTCCGTGATCACGAGGTCGAACGACTCGGGGCGTTCCTGTTCGGCTTCGGGAACGCTCGCGACATCGATTACGTCGTGCCCATCGCGCGTAAGGATGCGCTTGATCTCCGCGCGGATGACTCGCTCATCCTCGACCAAAAGAATCTTCGCCACCGGGGATTAATACCAAAGGAGCGTAGGGTCCTTCAATCTCTTAGTTTTTGCCGGCCTGGAGGGTAATTGTGAACCGGCTGCCGCCTGAGCTGCGTGGTTCGTAGGTGAGGGATCCGCCGAAGCGCTCGACGATCTGCCTAGATACCGAGAGGCCGAGGCCTGTGCCTTGCCCATCGGGTTTGGTGGTAAAAAACGGCTCGAACACGCGTTCGGACAGTTCTGGCGGGATCCCGGGGCCCTCGTCGTCGACGTCGATGTGAATCAATCCGTTCTCCACCCGGGTTCGCACGGATACCGTCGAACCGGATGGACAGGCCTGGCGCGCATTGCTCAACAGATTGACGAGCACCTGGGTTAACCCATCTGGGCTTGCCATCGCCAGTGCGTCGACGGCGAGGTTCAGGTCGATTTTGCACCCTTCGGTTTCGAGCTTTGCCAGCTCCGCGGCGGTACGCACCACGCCGGTCACCGAGATCGTCCGAAGCACGAGCGGTGCTTCGTCCCGCCGACTAAACGTGAGAAGACTCTGCACGATCCCGTGGATGCGTTGTGCTTCGTCCACGATGATTCCCAGTCGTTCGGCGGCGTCATCGGCGCCGGGGTCGGCCGCGAGGTTCTTGGCGACCATGAGAATTCCGGTGAGGGGGTTGCCGACCTCGTGTGCGACGCCGGACGCCAGAGTGCCGATCGAGGAAAGGCGATCCTTGTGCGCGACATGTCGCTCCAGTTGCCGCAGTGCCGTGATGTCTTCCACGACGAAGACTCGGCCCTCATCGGCCTCGCCAGGGATCGCTGCGGTCTGCGCGCGCAATTGGATGCTCCGCTCGCCTGAGTCGTACTCGCGTTCGATCACCGAACCGCTGGGTTGATGGGCGAGCTCATCGAACAACGGCCACCAGGGGTTCGGGATGTCCCGCACCGGGTTTCCGCAGATGTCGTCCTCGCTCAGACCTGAGATGTGCTCCAGCTGCGCGTTCCACACCACGACGTCCTCATGGTCGTCGACAGTGCACACCCCCACCGGTAGCTCAGACATGAGCTGTGAGAGATAGCGGCGGGCAGCATGGGCCGGCGAGACTCGTTGCGACGCGTCGGCTTCGAGCGAGTCCAGCTCTCGAAATGCGCGCAGTCGTTCTGCGAGCGCGTTCGGCCGTACTGGCCTGCCCCCGTGAACATAGGTGCGCGCGGCAAGCGGCCCGATTCGTGCGCTGAGGCGACCCTCGAGCTCGCTGATCAGTCGGAGCAGCTCGGGTCGATCGCGGGGCGGCCAATAGGCGTCGGCGGCGGCGGCGGCTTCGTAGATCTCTTGGACTGCGATTTCCTTCCCAACGTAGGACGCCAAGCGCTCCTGAAGCGCCTCCGCAGAATCGGGAACCTGCAGGAGCCGGGTTACACGCGGCTCCCGGCATGCTTCGGCCGCGTTTCGCTCTTCGGGCGAACGGTCCGTCAGCAGGGAGACGCCCATGAAGACGAAGCCATGTGCCGTGAGGCTAAGCCAAATTGCGGGCCCTCGGGCGCTCGGGTCGGTGAAACCAAACAGCGCAAAGACGTTGGAGACGTCGATCTCGATCCCGAACAGGGGCGACGCAGTCAACACCGCCCACGAGGTCGCGCCTACGACTAGGCCTGCCAGCACGCCGGCGCGAGTTGCACGTCGCCAAAAGAGAGCGCCGAGCAAGCCCGGAAGCAGATGAGTGACGGCGACAAACGATGCGAGTCCTAGGTCGACCAGTGAACGGCTGCGCGGGAGCGCGAAGTGGATCAACAGGCCAGCGACGACGACGCCGATGATCGTCGATCGGCGAAACACGGCCCAGCGCGTGAGTAGTGATTCGGGAGAGGGCCCGAAGCGCGGGACCAGGTAGTTCGCCACCATGCCGCTCAACGCGATCGACGAGACCAGGATCATCGCGCTTGCTGCCGAAACCGCGCCGAGGAACGCCAGTGTTTGCAGTGCGGGCGAGCTTTGTACGGCGATCAGTACGTAGACGTCAGGGCGAATGCCGGGCGTCGCGAGGTCGCGTCCAGCCCAATAGAGGATCGGCACAGGCAGATTGATAGCGAACAAGTACAGAGGTAACGCCCAACGGGCCGTCTCGAGGCTGCGCGGCCCCGGGCGTTGGACGAACGCGACGAAGAACTGACGGGGAAGCAGGAACGCTGCGCAAAACGTCACGAAGACGAGTGAAATCCACGAGTCCCCCATGACCGGGCTGGTCATGTTCTCGACGAGCTCGGGGCGTTCTTGGAGATAGGTGTCGAGCCCCTTAATGCCGCCAAACACCGTCATCAACACGGCCGAGCCAATCACCAACAAGGCCACGAGCTTGAAGATGCTCTCGAATGCGAGTGTCGCGATGAGTCCGGGGCGGTGAGCGCGACCGTCTGCGTAACGCACACCGAGTGCCACGGCGAAAGCGCTGAGCAATACGGCATAGAGGGAGCCCAGCGCCTCGCTTGGCTCCTCGCCGACCAGGAAGGCTGCGCCGTCCGCAACCGCGCGAAGCTGCAACGCGATGTACGGAAGAAGGCCGGCGACCATGAAGATCGACACGGCCGCGCCCAGCGTACGGCTTTGGTACCTGAACGCGAAGACGTCGGCGATGCTTCCGAGTCGGTACCGGTCGACCAATTCGGCGAGGGGCGCCCACAAGAACGGGATCGCGATGCACGACAAGGTCACGCCGAAGTAGATGGCGATGAAGTCGTAGCCCTCGGTCGCTGCAAAGCCGACGCTTCCGAACAGGGTCCACGTGGTGGCGTAGACGCCTAGGGCGAGGGCGAAGCTGAAACGGTTTCGCCCGAGTCGGCCCCAGCGTGGGGACCGCTCGACGAGCTCGGAACCCAGGATGTAGAGCCCCAGTAGGGCGACGGCCAGAAAGAAGAGAACGAAGTGATTAAGCTGCATGGTCGGTGCGATGAAGCAGCGCGACGACCGCGATCATGGAGAGCCAGAAGGCGAACGGGGACCACCAAGTCTGAAGCCACAAGGCCCGGACCGGCGTGATGATCAGCACGAGCGCGACCCCGAAGAGCAGAAGGGCTCGCTCTTGGTCCCTATTCATTTAACCGTATCCGATCGCTTGCAGGCGTTCGGTAATCTCGTCGAGGATGACGGGATCGTCAATCGTTGCGGGCATCTTCCACTCGGTCCGGTCGGCGATCTTTTTCATCGTGCCGCGGAGGATCTTGCCAGAGCGGGTCTTCGGAAGGCGTTCAACGACGATCGCGGTTCTGAAAGCCGCCACGGGGCCGATCTCGGCACGGATCATCTGGATGACTTCCGAGACGATGTCGTGGAACGGCCGGTCGACGCCGGCGTTGAGCACCAGGAAGCCGAGCGGGATCTCGCCCTTGAGCTCATCGGCCACGCCAATGACGGCGCATTCCGCCACGTCCGCATGACGTGCGACGACCTCTTCCATGCCGCCGGTCGATAGGCGATGTCCCGCAACGTTGATGATGTCGTCGGTGCGCGACATGACGTAGACGTAGCCGTCCTCGTCGATGTAGCCGGCATCGGCTGTCTTGTAGTAACCCGGGAACTCCGTGAGGTAGGAGCTCACGAAGCGCTCGTCGTCGTTCCAAAGGGTCGGCAGGCTTCCGGGGGGTAGAGGGAGCTTGACTACGAGGGCCCCCGTCGTGCCGGCAGGAAGCTGGTTGCAGGCTTCATCGACGACCTGTACGTCCCAGCCCGGGATGGCGAGCGACGGTGACCCATGCTTGACGGGCAGGTGCTCGATCCCGAGACAGTTTGCGCAGATCGCCCAGCCCGTTTCGGTCTGCCACCAGTGATCGATGACGGGCACACCGAGCTTTTCTTCAGCCCATTCGAGGGTAGCGGGATCCGAGCGCTCACCGGCCAAGAACAACGAGCGCAACGTGCTCATGTCGTAGTCGGCGAGCAGAGCGCCCGTCGGGTCTTCCTTCTTGATCGCCCGGAATGCGGTTGGCGCGGTGAACATGCAGTTCACGCCGTGGTCCGCAATCACTCTCCAGAACGCGCCCGCGTCCGGCGTCCCCACCGGCTTGCCTTCGTAGAGGATCGTGGTGTTCCCGTTCAGGAGTGGGCCGTAGACGATGTATGAGTGGCCGACGACCCAGCCGACGTCGGACGCTGCCCAATACACTTCGCCAGGCTGAACGTCGTACACCTTCTGCATCGTCCACCGCAGCGCGACGGCGTGACCGCCGTTGTCTCGCACGACGCCCTTCGGCACACCGGTCGTTCCTGAAGTGTAGAGAATGTACAGCGGGTCGGTTGCCATCACCGGCACGCAGCCGTGTGGTTTGGCCGCCGCGACCGCGTCCTGCCAAGAGACGTCACGTCCTTCTGTCAGCTCGCACTCACAGCTTTCGCGCTGACGGATGATGCACGACGTGGGCTTGTGGCTCGAGAGCGCGATAGCCTGGTCCAGCAGAGGCTTGTATTCGATGACGCGAATGCCTTCGATGCCGCAGGAGGCCGAAACGATCGTTTTGGGCTCCGCATCATCGATGCGCGTTGCGAGCTCTTGCGGCCGCACCAAGTCGAGCGCACGCGAGCATAGCGATGACGGCCTCGGGGATCATTGGCATGTAGAGCAAGACGCGGTCGCCCTTGGTGACACCGTGCGATGCGAGCGCGCCTGCGAAGAGCGCTACCTCGTCGCGAAGTTGCCGATACGTGTACGTTCGCCGCTGATGGGTGACCGCACTATCGTAGATGAGCGCAGCTTGGTTGCCGCGCGTTTCGACGTGCCGGTCGAGGGCGTTGTAACAGGTGTTGAGCTGGGCTCCGGGGAACCAGCGATAGTAAGGCGGGTTGGAGTCGATGATGAACTTCTCCGGCGAGGCAGAATACAGCGACGCATCCGCGAAAGCGAGCGCCATCGCGGGAGTGAGCGTGGATGCGGGTTGACTTCGCGGTTCAGCTAGACACAGTTTTTGGAGGAGACTCGTCGATGAAGCCTGGAATTCCTTACTGCCCGAGCTTGATGGTTCCCCTGGTTTGGCTGGCGTTCGCTTTGTCCATGGTGGGTTGCAAGGCCGGCCAGCTCACGACCAACGGCACCAACATCGTGTTCCTCTATGACGAGCCGGCAGGGTGTGAGAACTTGGGCGTGGTGATCGGCCAAGGCGGCGGCATGACCGGCGCCTACTCGAAACCAAGCGTGATTCGAGAGTCCGCAGAGAACGACGCCCGGAACAAGGCCGCGGAGAGGGGGGCGACGCATCTGCTGCTCCATCCCGAAGAGCTGGCGCAGGGCGACGGCCGGGGCCCGACCGAGCAAGACACGGCCCCAGCGATGGCACATGGCAGCGGCACGGGCTCGACCGTGACCGTGGCGGGGACCGCGTTCAAGTGCGCGCTAGACGCGCCGCCGGCAGAGACGGCGATGTCGATTCAAGGAGCCGGGGCATTCGTTGCGGTGCAAGCGCCCACGTCCATTTCGCTGGCGCCGCTCGGTCAACTGAAGAGCATCACCGTGTTTCATCGAATGCCGCTACCTTCGGGCACCGGGATGGGCGAGACCGAGGTCTTGAAGGTCGAAGAGCAAGCCGAGATGCAGCGGGTCGTCGATTCCTTGCGGCAAGTCGCAGAGGATCCGATGAAATACATCCCCACCGACCGAGTGGAGTTTGTCGGAGAGCTCGGCGTTCAGTCGTTACTCTACGGTTTTGGGTATCTACAGTACGCCGGCAGCGTGTACCGATTGACCACTGGTGATTTCGAGACGGTGTTGAAGCTCAGGGAAGAGCCCGCAGGGCCCGAGGTCGAGACCGAGGTTCCGCCGACCGAGGCGCCACCCGAGCCCTCCGAAGAGCCTAAGCCCGACTGAGCCGGTCGATGAATCCAGCCTCGATGCACCCCGAATTTGGAAGACCGCTCCAACCGCCAGGCGGGATGATGATCTGGATCTTCATCTTCATGGAGCTCCTCGCCTTCGGGTTGGCGTTCATCGTGTTTTCGGTGCTGCGCGCAAAGAGCCTTGCGGTCTTCGAATCGTCGCAGGCCGAGCTCAACCAAGGGCTGGCTTTGCTCAACACCTTAGTGCTCGTGACGAGCGGCTATTTCGTCGTGTTGGCGAACGGAAACTACGACTCGGGCCGCAACCGTCACGCCGCGCGGTGGCTCGCCGGCGCGATCGTGTTGGGGCTGGTTTTTGTGGTCGTCAAAGCCGTCGAGTACCAAGACAAGATTGCCCATGGGCTCACGACCGGAGTGAACCAGTTCTTCGATTTCTATTGGCTCCTGACCGCGTTTCATCTCTTTCATGTGCTCCTCGGCATCCTCGTACTCGCTTACATGGCGAGGAAGATCCAAAAGGGCCAAGCGTTCGCCGCCGCGGACTTCAACCTCAAAACAGGCAGCGCTTTCTGGCACATGTGTGACCTGATCTGGGTGCTCCTCTTTCCAATCCTGTACCGTTCTCGCGATCGGGCTCATAAAGTTCTTTCTCATCTTCTTCGACTTCATGGAGATGAAGCATGCTCACCCCGTGTGGAAGGCAGCGATGACCCTCTTTATGGTCGCGCTATTCGGGATCATCTCGTTTAGCCTCTGAGGCGCGATGAGCATCTCCGTCGACGAGTGGCGTTCTTGCGGCAGCTCTAGGATCGACTCAGACTCTGACCGTGGCTGGAAACGAGACTCGAATCCTCCTTCTCGAAGGCATTCACGAGGCCGCCGTCGAGAGCCTCGCTGTGGCGGGCTACGGCAATGTCGAACGCTTCACGCATTCTCTCAGCGGGTCGGATCTACTGGA
>JAFDFW010000880.1 GCA_019309605.1 Deltaproteobacteria bacterium
CTGCCATCGGGTATAGCGGAACTCCTCCCCCGGAGGGATGGACATGCTTTCGTCTTGGAACACGGTGCGACCACATTCTTGAATGCTGGTCGCCGGATCGCACTCACATGGGAAGGAATAACACACGTCTGAGATCCAGAATGAAGGCGGAAGCCCGGACATCATCGACAAGATCTGGCGCATGGTTACCGCGGAGTGATAGTCGCCCCAACCGAGGTACTCTGCGATCGGGCGATCGAGCTCCAACAGGCCGTCGTCTACGAGCGCCAGGATCACACCCGCCGAGAGCACTTTGCCTGTGGACGCGATCAGGCTGATTCGACCCCGATCGAAATCAGGATAGCCCTTCTCGTAGATCTGGCCCTCGCCTCCGCGCACTATCGCCAGCGTGAGTCCTTCGACCTCGGGATGATCCGCCATGAAATCCGCAACCGCCGAGTCGACCGCGCTGAAATCATATTTTGCGCTCGCCGGGTTGGTCTCGTAGTCGAGAGGCGCCCATTTGTCGCTGCTATTACCTGAATCAGTGCATCCGACCAACGTGACGACTCACGCATAATCCACCTCTCGTTTGTTACGGACGGAGTTTCAGTCCGCTCACACAAACCAAGCTGGGTCCTCTCGGTATGCGCGGCTATACGTAATTCTTTCGTTCTTCGCATCCGCAAGGGTTGCGCCATGGTCGTCCCGAAGGCGTCACGTGAGGATTCCGTTTTCCACTGTTCGCTGGGGCGCGGCGCAGGATGTGCACTTCGTTGTTGAGCGCGCGGACAATCGCGCCCCAAAGACAGTGAAGAATTACGTATAGCCGTGCGTAGCGAGGCGACACACGTTCCTCACGTGAGCGGTATGCAACTTGGCCGCTCAAGAAGGGGAAGTTCTCATGCGTTATTTATTTGGGTTTGTATGTGTCTGCGCGCTGGGCGTGATTCCGCTAGTTGGATGCAGTGACACCACCGGCGATGGTGGTAATGGCGGTTCCGGCGGGACTGCAGGTGAGGGCGGCAGCGCGGGGACTGGCGGAACCGGCGGCGAGATCCTCGAGTACTTCATACGCCTCACCGGCGTCGAGCCGGATGGGTCCAATCCACCCATCCAGGATGTCAGGGTCTGCGAGGCAGACACCGAGAACTGCGCCATGAGCAACGAGGCCGGCACGGCAACCCTCGAGGTCCCGGCCAACCAGGAGATTGCGTTCACGTTCGAAAAGGAAGGCTACGGCAAGTGGGTGACGGGAGCCGTGAGCGACGGGACCCATGAGCGATCCACGTTTAGGCGGATGTACACCGACGCGCAGCTAGAGACCGTCGCCGGGCAACTGAACACCGAATACCCGTGGACGGACGGGATTGTTGGGCTCGTAGTGAACCCAAGCGAAGTCGCGGGCGTGACGTTTGCACCTGCTGGTTCAACCGTCGGCGTGGTCGGTGAATCGTTCTACTACGACTCGGCGACGGATGAGTACAGCTTGGACCTCGAGGCGGGAACGGCAGTTGCAACCAATTGGCTTCTCCCTCTCGGGGCAGGCGGTTTTACCGAGGTCACCCCGGGCGAGCAGCAGTTCGAGTTCGGCGGAACAGTCGGCGATTGTGAAGCCTCATGGGCCTGGCCGGGCGACACCCCGAACACAATCAGGGTACCGGTCCGAGAGGGCTACCGGACGTACGGCAGCATGATCTGCAACGAACCGTAGTGCAGAGACGTTGAACCATTCGTAACCAAGAGCGGCGGCCTTCGGATCACTCCGTGGGTCGCCGTTTTGTTTGTGGGGCTCCAGGGCACTGCCCCCGACGCCGCCGGTTGACCCGAGGCGCCCATCCCCCCAAAAGTGCCCCCCGTGACCTCCAAGATCACCCTCAACGTCCACCCCTCGCGCGACGAGCTCCATGAGGAGCTTCACAGTCGGCCTTCGCCCCTTGTCGAGACGCCGTGCACCATCAGTCACATCGCCGTGCAGATCGGAGCGGAGGAGCGGGCGGCCGCGGCCGAGCAGGCGTATCTCGGGGAGCTTTGCACCCGCTTCGACACGAATCCGCCCCGTGAGGGTGCTTCGTGTTTCTATCAAACCTTCGGCGGTTTCGAGCTTCGCTGGGAAAGGCACACGGAGTTCTCGACTTACACCTTCATCCACAGGGTTCTTGGGGACCCGTTGCGGCAAGCCGGCGCCCTCA
>JAFDFW010000200.1 GCA_019309605.1 Deltaproteobacteria bacterium
GCGTCGCTCCGTGCCAATCCCCCTTGCTGCACGACCGCGAGCGCTCGTTCCGATTCCTGCTTTGCGAAATCACGCTGAAACCTCGCGCGGTTGACGGCCGCCTGTGCCTGACGCCGAGCGGCGATCGCCGAATCCACACGCGCTTTCGCCTCGGCTCTGGTGCGAGAATCGAGAAGCGGCGGAGGCAACGGAACCAGGCGAGCGAGGATCTGGCCCTCCTCGATCGCATCGCCGGCCTCCAGGTCGAGTCGGGCTAGGTTGCCGGTAATCGGTGCGGATACGAGATACCGATCTTTGACTCGGGTTCGGCCGTCTTCGTTGACGGTGACGACCAGCGGCCCTCGCACGACCTCTGCGACCTCGACTTCGACGGGATTCGGAATCCACGCGACGACGATGAGCCCCACCACGGCAAGTACCGCGAAGGCGATTAGAGCTCGTCGAATCCATTTCCTCAAACCGGACGGCTTATCCATGTGCCATCACTCCTTACTCTCTCGTCTTGAGCACGCCAATGAGATCCAAGCTATCGAGCCTCCGCCGCACGAGCAGTGCGCTCAAAACGGCCGCGACCAAGATTACCACGACGGAAAACGCATAGGTTCGGGACGCGATCAACATCGGCATGCGGAATTGCTCCGGATCGGCCTGTAACTCGAGCAGGCCCTGGGCTCCGAACGTTCCGAGAACGAGCCCAAACGGAATCCCGAGGAAGACCTGGACCGCCTGCTCGCCGAGGAGGATCGCCGATACCTCGGCACGCGTGAATCCGAGGACCCGCAGTGTCGCGAGATCGCGGCTTCGCACCGAGAGGCTCACCCGAGCGTTGTTGTACACCACTGCCACGGCGATCGCCGTCGCAAACAAGGTGAGAATGAGCGTTATCACTTGCATCGTTTGGCCCGTCTGCTCCTCGAACCTTTCGAGCAACGTGCGCTTGCGATGGATGCTCTGGACGGTCGGGATGTCGGTCAGACGCCTCTGCAGCTCCGCCTCCCGGGAGGGGTCTACGCGAAGCAGCGCGGTGTTGATCGTGGGCCCCTCACGCAGGAGCTCGTGCAGACTGCTCTTCTGCATGTAGCCCTGTATGCCGAACGCTTCGTCGATGGTGCCGCTGATCTGCACGCGCCTCGTCCCGCGGTCGCCCTCCTTGAGTTCCACCTCGATGATATCGCCCGGCTTCGCCCCCAGAATGTCCGCCAGCACATTGGTAATCAGCAGCCCACTCCGGGGAATGCGCGCCGGCCGAAACTGCCTGTTGAACAGCCTGCGCAAATGACTGTCAGGTGGAAGGCCGATGACAACGCTGTCCCGCCAACGCGCGCCGGAACGAAATCGCACGGGTGTCACCCGAAAGCCGTCCACCTGATCGACTCCGGGGAGATGGGCGAGATACCCGAGGCCTCGATTCCCGACTTCGTTGGTGAAGTTCACGCTGATGTCTTCGCGCTGCTGGCGGCCGAACTGCAAATCGAGGATCGGCCCGTGGGCGTCCTTGCCGAACCTGCCGAGAATGATGATCGCCAGGGCAAACGCGATACCAGCCGACGACAACAGCGTGCGAAGCGGGCGGCGCCAGATCTCTCGGAACACCATCATGGTGGTTTGGTGGACCCTGCGCAGCACGGGCACCCGCTCGATGGGTGACGCGCGATACCGAGCTGGGGACGGGGGCCGCATCGCTTCAGCCGGTGGAAGCGTCACTGCCTTGCGGACCGCGAAGCCGATGCCCACTAGAGCGGCCGCGAAGCTCCCGATGATCGCGTTGATGGCAACGGGAAGATCGATGCGGCCGCGGGTCATCGGAAGGCGGAAGAACTGCGCGTAGAGATCCAGCATGGCATCGGCAAGCCAAGCGCCGAGACCCACTCCCAACAGCGATCCGATCAGCACGATGACGCAAACCATCTTCACGTAGTGCAGAGCGATCGTGGAGTTTCGGTAGCCTACCGCTTTGACCACGGCGATCTGACCGCGCTGTAGCGTGACCAGTCGCGAGAACACGACGTTCAACAGAAACGCTGCCACGGCGAGGAACACTGCGGGAAGAACGATGACCATCGCTTCGATCTGAGCGATCTCTCCCTCGAGGATCGAGTTGGATATCTGAAGCTTGCGGCCGTAGGCGCCCAGGCCACCGTAGGGCTCCAGAATCCTATCGAGCGCGACGAGGACCGCGCGCTCGTCGGCGCCGGGCTCGAGGCGCAACACGACATCATTGAAGGCGCCTTCCATTCGAAATGCCGCCGCGATCGCGCTCATCGACATCCACATCGGCGCGAACCGCTCGTCGTCGGATGTGATGCCGCCTGGTTCGATGGCGAACACGTACTCGGGAGAAAGACCCAGCCCCACGACGCGCAGTTCGTGCAGCTTCCCGTTGAGAATCGCGGGAATCGTCGAACCCGGACGCAGACCGTGCTCCTTGGCAAACGGCTCGTAAACCAAGACCTCGTTGCCACGTCCGGGTTCGGGAAAACGACCCGCCTTCACGTAGACGTCGTTCAAGGGAGGCCGCCCGTGGGTTGGAAGGGAGATCAGCTGGCCATGCGCCGGCGTGATCATGTCGTCCATGGGCAGAAGGACTTCTTCGACCACGCGCGGATAGACTGTGGCCACACCTTGCACGTCGTGAATCTGATCGGCCACCGAGTCGGGCGCGCGCTTTAGGCGAGCGAAGGCGTCCGCGAATCGGTACTGCTCGTAGTACGCTGCCCTCGAATCCCCGAGTGCGCGCCACGCGCTCCTCAAGGTGATGTAGTTGGCCACGCCGACCGCGACGACTAGAGCAATCGTGAGGGCCTGCCCTTTGAGGCGCATCAAGTCGCGAAAGAGCTTTCGGTCGAGGACGTTCACCAGGTCAGCTCGGCCGGCGACACCTTTTCGTCGTTGGTACGGTCGCTCGCGACCCTCCCGTCGGACAGCGCAACGACCCGGTCCGCCATCGACGCGATGGGCGCGTGGTGCGTGATCACCGCCGTGGTCGTTCCGAGCGAACGGTTCACCTCGTCGATCACCTCGAGCACTCGGATGCCCGTCTTGAAGTCGAGCGCACCCGTCGGCTCGTCGCAGAGAAGGATCTTGGGCTGTTTGGCCACGGCCCGCGCGATCGCGACGCGCTGCTGCTCGCCACCTGAAAGCTGAGCCGGGAAGTGATCCATCCGGTCGGTCAGCCCCACGAGCTCCAGCGCCTCCGTCGGATCCAACGGGGTCTCCGAAATCTCGGTCACGAGGGCGATGTTCTCGCGTGCGGTGAGACTCGGGACCAGGTTGTAGAACTGGAACACGAAGCCAACATTCTCGCGTCGAAACTCGGTCAGCTCACGATCGCCCGCGATCGCGATGTCCCGGCCATGATAGAGAACTTGCCCCGAGCTCGGGACATCGAGCGCGCCGAGAATGTTGAGCAGCGTCGATTTGCCGCTACCCGATGGGCCCAGAAGGACCATCAGCTCCCCCTCGTAGAGCGGGACTGTCACGCCTCGGAGCGCATGCACCTCGACGTCACCCATCTGGTAGACCTTGCTCACGTCCTGCGCGGCGAGGATGGCCGACCGTTCGCTGTTTGGGTTGGTCTCTGGCATCGCGGGGTCCAACGTGCGTGCTCGTTCGTACGCTTTGTGCCGATCTAGGTCAACTCATCCTTGAACCCCTCGGCACTGCGAGGCTATCAAGGGAGCATGGTCTTGGAGGCGGAATTCGAGAACGCGACGCTTGGGAAACAAACGTGGCGGTACCACGACTCGGGCGAAGGGCGCCCGGTCGTGCTCATTCACGGCTTCCCCGACACTCCGCACTCCTGGGCGGGTATCGCGCGTTCGCTGAACCAAGCCGGCTATCGAACCATCGTTCCGTACTTGCGCGGCTATCATCCCGACACGCTCGTTCGAGGTCGGCCGTACGACGCTTTACACGTCGCCGAGGACGCGATCGGACTGCTCGACGCGATGGGGTTGGAGTCGGCGGTGCTCGTGGGTCATGACTGGGGCGCAACGGTCGTCTACGGCGCGGCTGCGCTGGTCCCGGAGCGAGTACAAGCCATCGTGCCCATCGCAGTGGCACACCCTCGAACATTGAAGCCCAAAAATGCTCTTCAATCACTGGGGATGCTCTTCATGGCGCGGCACTTTCTCTACTTTCAGTTGCCCTGGGCCGAAGCGGGCACGCGGCGTAGCGACTTCCGATACATCGACACGCTTTATCGACGCTGGGCACCCGGTTGGCACGGGCCGGAGCGCGACGCGGCCGTGGCCCGCGCGCAGGAGGCCTTCGCGGCGCCCGAAGTGCTGACGGGAGCCATCAACTGGTATCGGGCTATGGGCGCCAAGATCGATCGTCGCTTGACCGCGCCGATGAAGTGCGGGGGCTTGATGGTCGCTGGCGGGAAAGATTTCGGAGGCCGCCTCGGGCCTTACAAGAAGTCGCAGGGCCTGTTCGAAGGCGGCGCGGAGCTCCTCGTCATGCCGGAAGCCGGTCACTGGCCCCATCGTGAGGAAGAACCCCTGTTTACGGACACACTCGTTCGATTCTTGGGCGAGCTTCCGTAAAAAGCGGTTCTGGGGTCTTGACGAAAGTGGTTGACGGCATCAACTATTTAGTTGCATCATTCAACTACTGGAGGCTTTGATGGACGAGGACCAAGTACACGACGTCGTGAGATCGGGATACGCAGAGGTCGCGCGCCAAGGAGGTGGCTGCTGCGGACCGGTGGTGGAGCCGGCCGCAGAGCAGCTCGCAAGCTGTTGCGGGGGCGCATCCTCGAGCACTCACGCCGAGACGGCGGCTCTCATCGGCTATGCCGAGGAAGACATCACCGGCGCGGCTGCGGAAGCGAATCTCGGGCTTGGTTGC
>JAFDFW010000201.1 GCA_019309605.1 Deltaproteobacteria bacterium
GCTCATCGAGCATCTTGGCGACGTGATCGCCGTTTGACCGAGCGCCCACTCATCGGGCGCCTGACACGAAGAGGTAGGAGAGATGGCTAACTTTGAAATGCCCGTGACCGAGTACATGACCAGCCCTGTCGAGACGATTCGTATCGGCGACAGCTTGGTCGCCGCGAACGCCCTGTTCTCCAATCAAGGTGTGTCCGCGCTTGCCGTCGTGGACGACACCGGCCAGCTCAAGGGCGTGGTTTCTCGCACGGATATTCTCCACGCTGCGGTGTTCACCCACGGCGAGACGTTCCGCGTTCCAGATCGCCCCGTTGAAGAGGTCATGAAATCACCAGCGCTTCAGGTTTCGCCGGAGGCGGGTCTGGCAGAAGCCGCGAAGCTGATGCTAAAGGAGCACGTGCATCGTGTCTTCGTGACGAGTGGCGGCAAGCCCGAGGGGGTCGTCTCCACACGCGACCTCATGCGTGCAGTTCACGACAAGCGTCTCAAGACCCCGATCTCGGAGATAGCGTCTGGCTCCGTGGTGAAGGTCAGGGCGGACGAACCCATCGCATTGGCGGTCGACCGGCTCGATCTCGCCAACAAGCATGGCCTGGTCGTGGTCGAGGAAGATTTCCCGATCGGCATCTTCGACCAGGCCTGCGCTCTCGACTCCCGCCGGCTGCCCCCAAGCACAGCGGTGGAACATACCATGAACGTCCGCATCTTGATTCTCCCCGCCGGAATGGGCCTAGGCCGCGCCGCAGAGCAGGCGCTCGGAATGAACGTGCGGCGCATCTTGATCGAAGATGATCGCGGCGTGACCGGGATCGTCGGTGGGTTGGATTTCGCCCGCGCAATGAGCTGACGTCCCGCAGTGCCAGCTCCAGGTCACAGCCATTTTTGGGTGTGCAGTCCTAGGCCTGCTGGTCGTAGCGAGCTTCGGTCCTTTGGTCGGACTCGGAATCTCAGTTCGTGGCCACCGCTGGCTTGGACGGTGAAGGCGCCTTGCCAGGTGCTTCGGTCCTCGGTGTCTTCGGTTTCGAAGGGGACCACGATTCTCGAGGAGAGGTCGGGTAGGTGGCTGCCGAACGTCACAGTGGCTTCGACGTCGAGGTCCCTCGCGTCGAGTCCGGGGTGATGCAGCGACAACTCGGCTGACACGGTCGTGCCGACGATCAGCTCGTCGCTGCTCAAACCGCCCAAGCGGACGCGTTCCATCGCGATGTCGCTCCAGCGGGCACGGATGGTTTCGGCCAAGTCTGCCAGAGCGAACAGCGGGCGGTAGTTTGACTCGCGCAGCGCCACCGCGTCTTTCATTGCAGGCTCATAGAAATTGTCGGCGTAGTCGCTGACCATGCGGCGCGCAGAGAACTTCGGAATGATGCTCGCCATGCTGGCCTTCATCCGGTTCACCCAGGCCACGGGCACGCCTTCGTCGTTGCGATCCATGTAGGTCGGCAGAATCTCGCCCTCTAGCAGCGCCATCGTCACTGCGCGGTCGTAGGCGTTCGGATCTTGTAGCGATGTCGCCGGCAGGTCGATGACCCATCCGTTGTCCTTTTCGTAGCCTTCGAGCCACCAGCCGTCATCGACACTGAGGTTCAAGCAACCGTTCATTGCGGCTTTCATGCCCGAGGTGCCGCTTGCTTCGAGAGGACGGGTCGGCGTGTTCAGCCAGATGTCGCATCCGGCTTCCATTCGGCGAGCCTCGTCGATGGAGTAGTTCTCCATGAAGATCACGCGACCTGCGAGGTCGGGATGTTTCGTGGCTTGATAGACCCGTTGCAGCAGTGCCTGGCCGTGGCCGTCGGCCGGATGCGCCTTGCCGGCGTAGATGATCGTCGCGCCCGGGTTGCCGTTGAGCAGCTTGGCCAGCCGTTCGGGTTCGCTCAAGAGTAAGTCGGCGCGCTTGTATGGGGCGAACCTCCGAGCAAAACCGATGAAGAGGCTATCCTCGTCGAGCCGGGCGAGGATGTCTCGGAGCAACGAGAGGTCTTCGCGCCTCCGCGTCCATGTCTCGGTCAGGTGGTCTTTGAGCCACTTGACGTAGTCCGCGCGCAGCTCGCGATGGATCGACCAGATTTCGGCCGGATCGTGCTCGCGCAACCACTCCCAGCGGTAAGGGTCTTCGATCTGGTCTCGCCAGCCGTGCCCCATCTCCCGCTCCATCAACCGTTGCCAGCGCGGCGCGAGCCACGTCGAGACGTGCACGCCGTTGGTGATGCTCGTACACGGCACGTCGTCTGCAGAGTCGAACTCGGGATAGAACTGTAGGAACATTTCCCGCGCCACTTGGCCATGCTTGGCGCTGACGCCGTTGATTCGGCCCGCGTTTCTCACGGCGAGCGCGGTCGTCCCGAACTTGTTTTGCGCATCGTCTGGCGTGTAGCCCATCGCCATCAAGCGGGGCCCGTCCATTCGAAGCAGGTGCTCGAAGCGCGCCAAGTACGGGCGCACCATCTCCTCCGGGAAGTGGTCATGCCCTGCGGGCACCGGCGTGTGAGTCGTGAACACGGTCGTGTTTCGGATGTACTCGAACGCCTCCTGCGACCTGAGGCCGTGCCGCTGAATCAGGTGGGCCGCCCGCGCGATGAGAAGGAAGGCGCTGTGGCCCTCATTCATGTGGAACACATCGGGGTCGATATCGAGCTCGGTCAGCAGTTGATAGCCTCCGAGGCCCAGGATCATTTCCTGCCGCAGACGATGAGCTGGGTCGCCACCATACAAGCGATTGGTGATCGCGCGGTCCTCAGGTCGGTTTTCTGGCACGTTGGTGTCGAGCAGGAACAGCGGGACGCGGCCGACCTTGAGTTGCCACGCCCGCACCTGCACAGGGCCGGTCGGCAGCGGCACGGTGATCCGTAGCGGCGCGTACTGCCCCACCATCACCGGTTCGAATGGGGGGCTTTCGAAGTCGTTCGTGTCGCCGAGGTCCTCTTGGCGGCCTTCACGATCGATGATCTGATGAAAATAGCCATCGTGGTAAGCGAGCCCCACCGCGCACAGGGGCAGGTTCAAGTCGCTCGCTGCTTTGAGATGATCGCCAGCAAGGATTCCGAGACCGCCCGAGTAGAGCTTCAAGAATCCGGCAATCCCGAACTCCATGCAGAAGTACGCTATGCGGGGGTCCTGCATTTCCGTTGACTCGAGCATCTCTCGATGGAGCCGCGCGACGTCTCCGACGTACTGCTCGTCCATCGCCAAGTCGAGGAGCCGATCGGGCTTGACCTGATCGAGGAGCGCGTGCGGATTCTCTTCGAGCTTGAACCAGAGGCTCGGGTCGATTCGCTTGAACAGAGAGGCCACTTCGGGATGCCATCGCCACCAGAGGTTGGATGCGATCTCCTGCAGTGGCAGTAGCTCTTCGGGAAGAGCATTCGTCACCATGAACGTCCGTTTGTACGGAGCGGCCTCTTCTCCGTCCTTCGCGGGAGGCTTCACGAACAGCCCAAAGACCCCCGAGGTGTCCGATGACACCGCGGGCATGGAGGGCACGCTCAAGCGCTCCATGGGCAGCTCTTTCCGCCGCGCTGCGCCCGCCGCTAGCGCGCGCTCATGTGCGTCTTCGTAGTGCTCCATGAAGTTGGACCAATCGGTCAATGCCGCAGTTCTGAGCGAAGCTTCTCGGAGCGACTCCTTGTCCGCCGGGGAAAGGTCGACGAAGTCGAGCAGGGCCGCCTTGAGCGAAGCTTCGACCTCGTCCACAGGTACACCTTCGCGCTTCAGCACCCTAACGCCGGTGCGCTTTCGATCGCCCTGCGCCGCAACCCAACGGCCGAACCCAGCGCGGTCGGTCGTGATCGCAGGCACCCCAAACGCCACTGCTTCGAGCGGTGTGTATCCCCAGGGCTCGTAGAACGAAGGGAAGACACCAAGGTCGGCTCCGGGAAGCAGGTCCCAGTATTTGTGGCGGATCAGCGGGTCGGTTCCATCCAGATAGATCGGGACGTGCACTACGTGGACGGGTGCGCCCGGACGATTGTCGATGCCAAGCGCATTCAGCTGATTCGTGATCGGGTCATTGGCCTCGTCGACGAGGTCGTGAGTGCACCGCAACGGGGCTCCTGCCGAGGCGCCGTGGGCTCGATCCCAAAGTTGACGTTTGGGCTCGGCGTGCCCGGCCGGCAGCATCGCGTAGACGATCACGCGTTTGCCGTGGCGTGACTTCAGTTCCCCGGCTAGGTCAGCGGCGGCATCGAGGTAAACGTCTACGCCCTTGTTGATGTACTCGTAGCGTCCGGCGAGCGCGAAGATCAGCGTGTTTTCTCGATCGTACTGGTCACCGGTGGTGAGCTCGGCAAGCTTGAAGAGCTCCTCGCGGGCGCGTTGCTGCTGGTCGGGCGAGGCCGGCCTCGCACCAAAACCATTCGGTAGGATCACGTCGGGCCGCCGACCAAGAAGATGCTCGCATTCGAGCGCGGTAATCTCACTGACCGTCGTAAACACGTCGGCTTCCCGAGCCGCGACGGTTTCCATCGAGTGCTTCGACGAGACGCTCAGCTCCTTGGCTGCCACCTCGGGGTCGATGCTGGGAAGCGATTGGTAGAAATTGGGGTCGGCACGCCTACCCGCAAGCGAACGGCCGAGCATCGTGGCGTGCGTCGTGAACACAGTCCCGATCTCGGGAGCGGCCGTCTGCAAGTGGAGGATTGCGCCAGCCGACATCCACTCGTGGGCCTGGACGATGGCGCTCAGCCGAGCCGGCAGCAGGAAGCGGTTGCGGATGTGCTCGATGATCATGCCGGCGCCATGCGCGAACAAGACCGGGTCGTAGTAGTCCCACGCCCCAAACAAGGAATCGAGCCCGTAGTCCTCCCAATATCGGCCGAGGATTTCGTCCTTGCGCTCGTACAGGCGGGACTGG
>JAFDFW010000202.1 GCA_019309605.1 Deltaproteobacteria bacterium
CCAAACGCCCCAACCGCCACCACGCTTCGTTGGAAGGGGTTCGGGGAGTGACTGGCGATCGTAGGCGGGGGCCGGGGCGGGAATCGAACCGGTCACAGGCTGGGGCGCAGGCACGGACTCGGTCTCGAACTCGGTCACGATCACCGACGCTGACACCGACGCTGACACTGACTCTGACGCTGGCGCCGACTCAGGCACCGACGCTGACACTGGCGCTGACACTGGCGCTGACGCTGGCACTGGCGCTGCCACTGGCACTGACGCTGGCGCTGACTCTGTCACTGGCGCTGACTCTGTCACTGCCACCGACTCTCCCTCCGGTTCAGGGGCGGAGCCCCGTGGAGGTTGCGAAGCATCCTCTTTACGGGGCCATTTTCTTATCGTCGCCGTAATCGGCTCCGGCCCCGGCTGTCGGGGTTGCTCCGGCATGGCGGCAGCCACCACGGCAGGCCTGGCCGCTGGCGGCGGCCTGAGGTCGGGAACAGGAACCGACGCCTTCCTCATCGCAGGCTCCGACGACGGAACGCGAAGTGTCTCGGGCTGAAGATCGAGATCCGGGGCGGGAGGGGGGAACGTGTGGGGGGCGGAGTCAGCCGCAGTGGCAGTGCCAGCGTCAGTGCCAGCGTCAGCGCCAGCGCCAGCGTCAGTGCCAGCGCCTGTGGCAGCGCCTGTGGCAGCGTCAGTGCCAGTGCCAGTGCCAGCGCCTGTGGCAGCGCCAGTGTCCGGACTCGCCTCCAGGGGCATCCGGATGCGCTCTGTGATCGGCCCCTCTTCTTCCTGCGGCGGCAACTCCGCCTGTGTAGGCTCCAGCGTTCGGGTCACCGGGTCGCGGAGTAGCTCGTCTAGCTCGGCGTCTAGCTCGCGCGGGTCGACCTGCGGGACCTCGGGCGCGGGCGGGCGGTCGCTTTCGCGGACGAGGCGGGCGAGAACGCGGCGAGATGCTCCGCGGTTGATCGGGATTAGGGACGCCTCGATGGCATCATGAAGATGACGCAGGTCGCGTGGGTTGTGCCCGGTCGTGCTCTCTTTGACGAGTTGCAGGAGGTAGGGGGGGACGCCTGGGCCCGCGGCGACGAGCAGTCGCGCGAGGACGGACACAAGGGATCGCGCGGCCTCATCGGGCTCAGCCCGTTCCGCCGACCCGGCCACCACGACCGAGCCTTCCTGTGTCACGCGGACGTCGTCCGCGACGAGCTTCACCGACTCCTGCAGGAGCCCCTCACAGGCTTCGAGGGCGACGAAGGCGCCGATCTCGAACGGGAGCCGATCGCCCCGCTGCTCCAGCTCCTCCACCAGTTGGCCCACCCCGACGTCTCTGCTCATCGCTTCCCCTCAGTTCCGCTCAGGCGGGCGCACACATACCCCTTGGTCGAGTAGGTACTCCTTGACCTCGGCCACAGTGTAGTGACCGTCGTGAAAGATAGAAGCTGCAAGCGCCGCATCCGCCCCTCCGGCTGCGAAACCGTCGCGCACGTGCGCCAGGGTTCCCACTCCCCCGGAAGCTATAACCGGAATCGAGATTGCGTCCACAACTGCGCGAGTTAACACCAGATCATAGCCGTCCTGTGTTCCGTCGCGGTCCATACTGGTCAGGAGAATCTCGCCGGCGCCGTAATCGGCCATCCGCTTGGCCCAGGCGATCGCGTCGAGCCCTGTGTCGCGCCTTCCGCCGTGGGTATAGACGGTCCACTTGTCGGTTTCGCCCGGTATCCGCTTGGCGTCGATGGCCACCACGATAGCCTGCGCGCCGTAGGCCTCGGCCATATCTCTGATGAAGGTTGGGTTGGCGACGGCAGCGCTGTTGATCGACACCTTGTCGGCCCCGGCATGCAAAAGCTCGCTCACGTCCCTCCGTTCCCGCACCCCGCCGCCCACGGTCAAGGGGACCGCGACGGTCGAGGCGGTCTGGTCGACGAGGTCGAACAGGGTTCGGCGGTTCTCGTGCGATGCGGTGATATCGAGGAAGGTGATCTCATCCGCCCCGCCCGCGCTGTAGCGCTGGGCGGACTCGACCGGATCGCCCGCATCGCGCAAGCCGACGAAGTTGACGCCCTTCACGACACGGCCGTCTTTGACGTCGAGACAAGGGATGATGCGCTTGGCCAGCATCAGGCTTCTTCTAGCGCCGAGAACGCCTCCGACAATGTGAAGGCTCCCGAATAGAGCGCGCGCCCGCACACGGCTGAGCGAACCCCGGCTGCCAAAAGTGCCCGAAGGTCGTCGAGCGAGCCAATGCCGCCAGAGGCGATGACGGTCGTATCGACTTGCGATTGCAGCCCGGCGGTTCCCTCCACGTCGGGCCCCTCACGAGTGCCATCTTTGTAAATATTGGTGAAGAGGATGGCACCGAGGTTCCAGCCGTCGACTTCCTTGGCGAGCTCGACGACGTCTTGCTCGCTTTGCTCTTGCCAGCCTTCGACGGCGACCTTCCCATCGCGCGCGTCGAGCGCCATGACGACGCCTTCGGGGTAGCGGTCACAGATCGCCCGGGCAACCTCGGGGGCCTTGACGACCACGGTTCCGAGCACGACGCGAGCGGCGCCGGCGTCCATCCATTGCGCGGCGACCTCCCCGTTTCGTACGCCTCCGCCGATCTGCACCTGGAGGTCCGTCTCCCGAAGGATCCCTTGAATGATCGCAACATGCGCCGGCTGGCCTCGGCGGGCGCCTTCGAGGTCTACCACGTGAAGCCGCGCGGCCCCTTGGTCTTCGAACCGCTTGGCCATGGCCACGGGGTCGTTGTCATACACGGTGACCTCGTCGTACTTACCCTGATGCAGTCGCACGACTTTGCCATCGAGCAGATCGATCGCTGGAATCAACTCCACGAGACATCTCCTAGGAAGTGCCCGATTAGACGCGCGCCGGCGTGTTGGCTCTTCTCGGGGTGAAACTGGCAGGCCAGAACGTTGTCGCGCGCAATCGCCGAGCAGAACGGCGCGCCATAGTCGGTCGTGGCCACGACGAGGCTCTCATCGTCGGGGACGCAGTAGTAGCTGTGCACGAAGTAGTACCACTCCTCGTTTTCGAACACGGGGTGCGTACTCTCGATTTGGTTCCATCCAATGTGCGGAACCTTGAGCCGGCCGCCCTCCGCATCGCGCAAGTCCGTGGCAAAACGCTTCACGCTGCCGGAGAAAACCCCGAGGCCCTTTTCGCCCGGCGCCTCGTCGCTCGACTCGAACAAGACTTGCATCCCGAGGCAGATGCCGAGATACGGACGACCGCTGTCGATCCACGACCGCACCGCCTCGCCGATCTCGCCCGCCAACGCGTGTGCGCATTCCTTGAAGGCGCCCTGTCCGGGCATGACCAAGCGGTCCGCGCGTAGCAAGACGTCCGGATCCGAGCTCAGCTCCGCATTGGCGCCGGCGCGCTCGAACGCCTTGGCCACGCTGTGTAAGTTTCCGAGGCCCAGATCGACAATCGCTACCCGGCCAGTAGTCATTCGGTGAGCGTACCCTTGGTCGAAGGCACGCCCACGACGCGAGGGTCGATCTCGGTTGCTGCTCGAAGCGCGCGCGCGAATGCCTTGAAGCTGATCTCGATCACGTGGTGGAGATTGTCTCCACCGTGTTGACGCATGTGCAAGTTGCACTGACTTCCACGCGCAAAACCTTCGAAGAACACCTCGGCGAGCTCCGAATCGAAGTCGCCAATCTTGGCCTTTGGAAGCGTCACCGCCCAGACGAAATAAGGACGCCCGGACAAGTCCAGTGCACAGGTCACGCATGCCTCGTCCATCGGCAACGTGGCCGAGCCGAAGCGGCGGATTCCGGCCTTGTCGCCCAGGGCCTCGGCGAAAGCCTGCCCCAACGCGATTGCTAAATCCTCGGTCGTGTGGTGCCCATCGATGTGCGTATCGCCGAGAGCGCGCACTTTCAGATCAAACAGCCCATGCTTCGCGAGCTGCTCTACCATGTGCGTGAGAAACCCGATCGGGGTCTCCACTTGGTACTGGCCGCTCCCGTCGAGATCGACCTCCACGCGGATGTCGGTCTCTTTGGTCTGACGTTCTATCGTGGCTGTTCGTCCCATGACGCGGCTACCATAGCGTGGAAATCCCTTGGAGCACGCGCTAGCGCGACTTCATCTGTTGGAGAACTTCTTCGAGCTTGGCCTTGAGCTCGTCGTTGCCGGGCTCGTTCTGGAGCGCCATCTGAAGGTTGAGCTTCGCCTGAGCCCAGTCCTGGGACTGCATTGCGCGGTGGGCGCGTGTGAAGAACACCCGAGCCTTGCTGGAGCGGAGCGCGACGCCGCCGGGCGGCCGCATCGTTCGGCGCTTCTCTTGCGCGCGATCCTCCGCATAACGGACCACGCCCTGGTCAAGCCCCTCGTCGTAGATCTTGCGCTTCATCGGATCGCAGAGCACGCGGTAGGCCTCACTCCCATGCTGGTAGAGCTCGGTGTGTCGCTCGCTCTCCTCGGGCGAACCGACGAAGTTGTCCGGATGGTGCACACGGGCAAAACGATGGAACGCGGAGCGAATCTGGTCGGCGTTCGCCGCGCGGATGATCCCTAAGAGCTGGTAGTAGTCGCGAGCTTCGTCTGCGTCGGACATGGGTTAGCCGAGCTTCGCCTCGTGGCGCTTGGTGAGCTGCTCGATCTCATCTTCGGCCAGCTCCCCGATGAGCTTGATCGCGATCTGCTGTTGCTGCCCCGTGCCTACGTCCTGCGCCCTCACCTGGAGCGTTCCATCGGCGTCGATCATGAAACGAACCGCGATCTGGACCTTGCCGCGAGCCGCGGGCCGCAATCCATCGAGGATGACTTCTCCCAGGAGCTGGTTGCCGGAAATCTGACGGTCCTCGCCCTGGCAAATGCGCACGACCACGGCGTCTTGG
>JAFDFW010000203.1 GCA_019309605.1 Deltaproteobacteria bacterium
GGGGCTTCTTCGATGTGAATGTAGTGAAGCTGAATGTCTTGCCGCGTCGTGACGTGCAGGATCGAATCGGAGTTCTCTTCGGCGAGCTCGCTCAACACCTCGAGCTGCTCGACGGTGAGCTTCCCGAACGGAACCTTGATGCGCATCATGCCCGGCGCGTCCCACACCGTGTCCGGCCCTTTGGTCAGGTCGCCGCAGGGGAAGGTCAGCGTCTTCTGACCGGTCCCGTCGTCACGAAGACCGTTGTCGTATCGCTGCCCGTACACACCTCGGCGAAGCCGGGTCTCGGCGAAGATCTTGTCGTCGAGCTTGCCTTGCATCTTGAGCTCGATCTGACCCTCGAAGAGGTCCACCTCGCCTGCGAGTTGGTCCGGGATCCGATCACCAAGCTGTTCTTTCCACGAAGTCATGATGCTCCTGTGCCCTGGACACCCAAGATGCGGCCGCAGGGGGAGCTCCCACTATTCCCCAGTTTTCCGCAGGGTCAAGTCAACAATCGTACATTTCAGATATATCGGCTGGTTTTGTTGGGAAAAATCCGAAAATATACACGACCATAAAAGTAAAGATCATGACCGTGCAGCACTTGCTTGCTGAGCGAAGTCTTGCCGCTATAGTGCCGCCGCCCGACCCCCAACGTAAGGTGTCGGGACCATTCGGGGATCGTCTAACGGCAGGACTCCAGTTTCTGGTACTGGCTATCTAGGTTCGAATCCTAGTCCCCGAGCCAGTTAGCTGTTAAGAGTTCGATTCTCGCTGGGGTCACAACTAGAATCCCTCGGTAACCCCGGGGGATTCTGCTTTAAGAAAGTCGGAATGTGTCCAGCCTCCACGAGGGGGGTGCTCGGCCAGCTTCTGAACGATCACATCTGTGAGTTGGGCTGCCTTCGTCTGCAGTTCGTCGGGGCATGAGTGCGCTAGCGCTGCGCGCCACCGCCCAACGTGCGAACCAAGGTTTGAAATCTGGGTTCCGCCGCCAGCGGGCGCAAGCACGCATCGCCTTGCAGCGTCGACACATCGGCAAAGCCCTTGGCAGCGGCGGCTTCCAGGGCGCGGAGCGCTGCCTCGACGTCGCCTTGCTGTGACTCCGCACAGGCGAGGCGATAGAGCGGCTGCCACTGCCTTGGGTCCGACGCGCTCGCGCGACGCAGATGTTGCTCGGCGCCGTGCGGATCTCCAAGTCGAAGTGCGCAAACCCCCGCCCTCAGTGACGCCATATAGGTGTAGTTCCCAGACTCGACTAAGAGGGTTTTTTCATACCAACTTCGGGCTTCGGCAAGCTCGTTCTTGTGGAAGTAGAGCTCTGCGAGCTGCAGATAGGCTTTCGCGCGCTTTGGGTCCGCTTCGACCGCTCTTTTGTACCAGCGGACCGCCTCGTCCCGCCGGCCCTCGCGCAAATTGAGCTTCCCCATGGCTAGGTTCGCGTCGACCAAGTCCGGCAGTAGCTCGAGGGCCTGTGCATAGTGACCCCGAGCGCTCTCGTTCCGACCTTGCGAGAAGTCGATGTCGCCAAGCCGAAGGTAGACCTTGGGCTGCTTTGGCTGGAGGGAGAGAGACTTGAGGAAAGCCTCCCGCGCGCCCTCGAGATCACCCGTCTGCTGTACACATTCGCCGAGTATGTTCCAAGCGTGAATGTAGCCCGGCAAACGCTTCACCACTGCGCGCGCGAGGGTCGCGCAGTCGCCGGCGGGAAGGCCAGTGCCTTTACGGACCTCGTTGACGATCTGGATGCCGTCTTTGGGGTCGATGCCCCCGAAGTCTTCGGGGGCGCCAGAGTCACCCATGTAGCCAAGCGCCTGGAGCATCGCGACGGTCTGCGGGTCGAGCGGGCTCGCCTCTGCGACTGAGGCAAAGCGCTTGCTATCTTCGATGACCCCGGTCAGTGCAGATTCGAGCTCGAGCGCCCGAGCTTTGGCTGCGCCAGAGCCGCCGCCCTCCAAGAGATTGCGCAGCTCACCGGGGTCCGTTCTCCGGTCATAGAGCTCGGGGCGGGGCGCACGGATGTAGGTCCATGCGTCTTGTCGCACCCCTTCGAGGTGCGCCATGCCGAGGATCAGCTTCGGATAAAATGATTCCGAGTATTGAACCGGCGATGCGGAAGGGGGACCGCCTGCCAAGGCCTCGCTGAGATCGGCGCCTTGCGTCTCACCCGACTTCTTCCCGGCAAGACTCAGAATCGTCGGCATGATGTCCACGCTTCGGGCCGGGCCGTCGAAGACTCTGCCGGCGGGGAGCTTGCGGGGGTAGCGGAAGATCAACGGCACGCGTTGGGTGGCTTCGTAGATGAACATCGCGTGCGTGGCTTCTTGATGCTCGCCGAGGTTCTCTCCGTGGTCCGATGTGAAGACGAGGATCGTGTCATCGAGAACCCCATCTTCCTCCAACGCTTTGACGAGTCTGCCTACTTGTCGATCGGCGCTCGCGATCTCTCCGTCGTAGGGCGTTGCCGCAAGCTTGGCGTCGGCCTCGGGCGGCTCATATGGCGCGTGCGGGTCGAAGAGATGCACCCACAGAAAGAGCGGAGAAGCGGAAGCCGGCTCTGTGCGCTTGTCGAGCCAACTGAGCACCCGGTCCATCGTCTGTTCCCCAGAACGCTCCTGCATCTGGGTGAGTGCGTCCTTCGCCTCGCCCGAAAGGTCATCCTCATAGCCGTCGAAGCCTTGGTCCAGGTTGAAGCGGTGGTGCAGCACGTCTGAGGACACGAACGCTTGCGTCTGGTAGCCCTCGGCTTTGAGAACCTCCGCGAGTGTCTGGACGCTATCCGGAACCCGGAACACCCCGTTTCCGCGAACGCTGTGTGCGGGCGGCTCGAGGCCAGTCAAGATCGACGTGTGCGACGGAAGCGTGAGCGGAGTCGGGGCGATCGCACGTTCGACGCGGACTCCTTCATCCGCGAAACGGTCGGTGTGAGGCGTGCGTGCGCGCTCGTATCCGTAACAACCGAGGTGGTCGGCCCTCAGTGTGTCGACCGTGATGAGGAGCACATTCGGAGGGGAAGCCGGTGCCTTGGCGGTGTCCGGTTCGGGTGCGCGCCTACAAGCGGTCGACATGCCAAGCGATATCGTGAGGGCGAAGGCGAGCGTCTTCGGAGACATATCCCAGAAGCCTATAAGACCAGCGGTGTCGGGTCACGGGGTTTCAAGGGATCGAGGCCGAGACCATTCGAGGTGCGGCTCAGTTGACGTGGAACACGTCGTGCGCCTCATGGGCCACGGCTCCAGCCGAATGGTGCGACGGGTCTATGCCCACCTCGACGACGCCACGTTCGAGCGTGCGATCGAGCACCTGGAGGCCAGCGTACAGATAACGTACAAGGACCGGCTGGTGAGGCTCGAAAACTACGAGAAGAAAGCGGACGCATCGGAACCCCGATCGCCAAAAAACGCTTACCAGAAATGATTTGTGACCCGCCTCTCACGCCGGTAACACGAGTTCGAATCTCGTTGGGGTCACCAACATCAGAGCCCGTCTTCGGCCGGGCTTTGTCTTTCAGCTAACGCCGACGCAAGCGTCGCCTGCGCGATAGAGCCAACGCGCAGCACAGGGCGAGCCACGCTGTCGAAGGCCGGAAGGGTGCGTCGCCGCCGACTGCGCAGCCGCCACCGCCATTACTCCCATCCGTTCCACCGGTACCGGAGTCACCGCCTGCTCCACCCATTCCGCCAGCACCGCCCGCACCGCCGGTCCCCGGGTCATCAGGACACGGGGGGAAGCTCCCGATGAACGAGAAGCTCGTGGTGAACTCGTTGTTCTCGAAGCAGTTGCCATGGTCGTCGACTGTGAGCAACACAAGGTCGCCAGCGAACGATGCGAACGGATTGCCGGGCTCGATGTTCGTTCCGTTGTTGACGAGGTTGTTGTCCGCGACGCGATTGTTCTCGGCCTGCGCGTCCGCCAGGAACTCGGGCGTGATCGTGGGATCGACAGTGCAGGCAAAGTCGGTTCCCAGAAAGGGAATGCAATAGTCGACGACACCGATCCCCACGAAATCGTTGTTCTCGACCAAGTTCCCCGAAGCATCCGAGTCGTCCACGCCCACGTAGAGGATGCCAATCCCGCTCGGAATCTCGGCGAGAATCGAACCTGGCCGGGCGGTGTTCGGCTTGTTGTTGTCGTGGAGCCAGTTGTTCTGAAGGTTGATGCGCTTGGCGCTATCTCTGTTGTCATAGATGTCCGGCAGGAGCAGGATGGCGGCGCCCACCGTGCTGTCTCGGACCTCGTTGTCCATGACTAGGATGTCGTCGCTGTTCGAGACTTCGATGCCGTTGACGCTGTTTTCGATGAGGTTGTTGATGACGTCGACGTTCTCGGAGGTTTCGACCCAGAGTCCGCTATCCAAGGTCGAACCTGTCGAGTAGCTGTCGCGGATGACGCCGTTCGCCGATAGAACGGGGAAGATTCCGTAGTTCAGGTTGTCGATCGATTCGACGTCGCTGAACACGAAGCCGTCAACGTGCTCGGCGAAGAGACCGTTGTTCATGAAGCCCTGGACCGTGATGCCTTGGACCACGATGTCGTTAAGCCAGGCATCGGTCGCCTTCGGGATGATCTTCGGGACGTCCGGACGCAGAGGGAAGGGCGGCCCCATGTCGGTGTGACAGCCCATGCAGTCGGTCCGCTCGACCTCGGCTCCTTTGGGCTGGGCCTCGGCCGGAACCTCCGGCGGCACGATGACGATACCGTTGCGCTGATCGCCCGTGCTTCCGATGATCACGCGCTGCTCCGGGGTGGCCTCTTCCCATGGGGTGCTTTGCCCGATCAAGTGAATGCCGCTCTTGGTGATGTTGAGCCCGTTTGTCGGATTGCAGGGCTCTTCGTAGACGCCAACCTCAACGGTGATCACGGTGCCCTCTGCTGCCCGGTCAATCGCCTCCTGGATCGACTGGCCCGGCTTGACGAGGATCGTGCCTTCTCCGAACTGCTCGGGGGGAATCGTGAATTCACCCGGGCAGTCGCCGCCGGCACCGCCCATGCCGCCGGCGCCGCCCATGCCACCTGCGCCGCCCATGCCTGCCGGATCGTACGGCTCGAGGCCAGCGAACGGAGGCTGGTCGAACAGGTCAGCGGAATTGGTATAGACCGTGTTTACATCTGCCGCGGTCCAACCCGGCTGCGTGCTCGCCTCGATCTCGTCGAGGTAGGTGTACGTCCCAGGCACGTCGCTCACAGACTGGTTATTTTCGACGCATAGGATCGCGGCCTCCCAGGTCTCGCACCCCGGGGTGCCATGGACCAAGAAGATGTCCCACCCGTACTGGTTCCAGGAAGCGTCCCCGGGATCGGTGGCGTGACACACGGCGCATTGGGCGACGTCACTCGAGGCGGAAATGCCGCCGTAGAGAGTCTGCCAATCGTTCAGTGCTGGCCCGCGTGCGCTCGCAGGCGGCCGGCCGATCAAGAACACAACAAGTGCCGTGCCCAGGACGAGCAAGCACGACGTTCGTAGCTTTGCGAAAACGGATGTACCCATGATCAACTCCAGAGCGCAGGGGGCAGATGAGCATGACGCGGTGCAGCGTTCAAAGGTGTTTGAAATTCCTATCAGCAGACGATGAAGGCGATTGTCCAAGAACAGTACGGATCACTGGATGCCCTCGAGGTCCAGGAAGTCGAAAGGCCTGCCGCAGGAGATGACGAGGTGCTGGTGCGAGTTCGCGCCGCTTCGGCCCATCCAGATGTCTGGCATGTTGTCTGCGGGCGGCCGTATGTCCTTCGCCTCATGGGGGCTGGTTTTTTCAAACCGAAGAACCCGATCCCCGGGACGGATATGGCAGGGGTTGTAACGGCGGCGCCTTTGCCGAGTATGTGACTGTTGCTGAAGAGTGCCTGCTCATCCCCCACTTCTTCAAACTGATGTTTCTCTCCCTCTTCGTGAAACAGTTGCCCAAACCGAACCTTTCGATGCCGAGCAAGAAGGACACGATGGCGGTCTTCCGGGAGTTTCTCGAAGCGGGCAGGATCACGCCGGTCATCGATAGAACGTATCCCCTCAGCAAAGCCTCCGAGGCCATCCGTTATCTCATGGAGGGTGAGCCCACGGGGAGAGTCGTCATCACCCCGTAAAACAAGAAAAGGAGAGCAGGAATCTGCTCTCCTCTTCTTGTCACGGGGCTTCGCCCCTGGATGGGACCGCTTCTTTTTTGGTGCTGGAGCCAGCCACCGATAAACCCATCCTGATGTGATCTGGGGACGGGCCACAAGTAAGGGCGTCATCGTCTTCGCCGTGATCTGGGGCGTGGTCGGGGGTCAGTCCTCTGGGCTCGCGCAGGACGC
>JAFDFW010000204.1 GCA_019309605.1 Deltaproteobacteria bacterium
GCCGCAGCTAAGGCCCTGAGCGCCGTGACCCTGGCCGCCGCGTCCTTGGCCCGGACGCCCCATCCGTCCGCACTGCTCGTGGTCACCCTTTACGATGGCTTCGAGCCCGCCGGCCGTAAGATACTGGGCTTCGTACACCACGCCTCGTGCGGCCAGCTGTCGCGTAAACGCACGCATGTGATTGCGGGACCCGCACTCCAACTTGGCAAAGGCATCGAGAGCCTCAGGGGCGCTCGTTCGTTCTTTCATGGCGATGATGTCACGGATGTCGAGGTCTTCGATCGTCGCGCCAACGAGCAAAGCCTGTGTCTCGGACTTCTCCCCTTGCCGGGTGAGCTTCTCGTAAAGAGCCCCCAGCTCGGGGTTGGTGAATGCGCCAACCTCGTCGCTCTTGACAGGATCGGGAGCGCCATAGCTTGCGAGCAGAGAGCGCATGCGATCCATGTGTCGCTGCTCGGATCGAGAGATGTTGTCGAAGATCTGCAGCCCCCATCGTTTGTGGAGCGTGAGATAGACGTCTCGGGCGAGCTTTTCCTCTTCTCGAAGGTAGGTGACGTCTGCGATGTGGGCGTCTGCCGTCGCTTCGCCCTTCTTCGCCTCCGCACCCTCGGCAGGCAGCGCCACCATGGCGAGCCCAACGGTTAGTGCTAGTGCGAAGGCGATGTTCATCGGTGTTGCAAGCGTCATCCGTATTGTCCTTTCCGTTCTGTGATACCCGAGCTCGGACTACTGGGCGCCGTCGCCGCAGGACCCCTTAGCCTCTGCGAGGATTTCGATGAAGTAGTCATTGCTGATGAACTGCACGTCATAATCCGCGCCGCGAGTGCGCAGTTGCTCCATGAACGCGCGCATGTGGTTGTGGGAGCCGCACTCCAGAGATTCGTAGGTCGCGAGTGCGGTCGGATCATCCGTGCGAGCAGCCATGTTTTGAATGTCGTGAATGTCGAGATCTTCGATGATTGCGCCCACGGTGAGGGCAGCCACCTCATCCTCCAAGCCATCCGAGACGAGCTCTTCGAAGAGGCCGGCAATCTCCGGGTTCGTGAAGGCGCCGACCGCGTCGTCGGCAACCGGATCCGGCAGCCCGAAGGCAGTGAGGGTCTCTGCAACTCGATCCATGTGACGCTGTTCGGAGCTAGAGATCTTGCTGAAGACCGTCAGGCCCCAGACATCGTAAAGCGTCAAGTACACATCCCGAGCGAGCTTCTCCTCTTCTCGGAGAAAGGTGAGATCCTCGGCGACGTCTGAGCTCACGTCGACAGGCTCGACTCCTTCGGATCCTGGGTCGCCGCCACCGCCGAGAGCTTCGTATCCCGTGGCGCCGCTACCGCAGCCGCCAAGAAGGTACGGAGCGGCCAGAATCGCTGTCATGACCGCAGACTTAACTAAGTGTTTTTGCATCTTCTTCCCACTTTCACAGCTTCAGAGCTCGAACAAAGCAAATACTCACTTTGTCACTATGAGTTCTTTTTCCCATGGCGCAAGAGCTTGCCGGAACGCGGCATTTCGCCAGCAACTCACGCCTCATCGGGGACGAAGGTCGCGAATAACAAAGCCGCGGCCAATGCGGTGACGGCTCCGAAGTAGAAGGGCGCCGCAGGCCCGAACCCCGGCCAGGAGCCGACGCCCTGCCACAGTACTCCGGCGATCAGCGAAGCGGGGAGGTCGATGATCCCCAACACCGCGTGGTAGCTGCCATAGGCGGTGCCGCGAAGGTGTGCGGGGACTAGGTCCGCCACCATTGCCTTGGCAGTTCCCACGGTGAGGCCGTAGTAGGCGCCGTAGCACAGGTACAGGGCGACGATGTGTATGCCGCTGTCTGCCAGAGCGAACCCGAGATAGATCCCCGCGTAGGCGATCCAGCCGGCGATGATGATGCGCCTTCGGCCGATCCGGTCGGAGAGCGCACCCGCCGGTGTCGAAACCAGCGCGTAGATCAGATTGAAGCCCAGCAATGTCCACAGCACGCCGTCCACGCCGAGACCTCGCTCCTGGGCGCGCAGCACCAGGAAGGCGTCGGAGAAGTTCCCCAGGTCGAAGAGTGCGACGATGCCCAAGAAGACTGCGAAGCGGCGGCCGAGTCCGCGAAAGCCGATACGCGGCGCACCGACAGCCGGTCCTTTGCGGATTTCCTTGACGCCGAGCACTACGGTCAGCACGGCAAGCAGCGCGGGAACCAAACTTATGAGGACGAGAGTCCGAAAGGTCTCTCTGCTGAGCTCGGAGGTGTCTCCCTGCATGTGCGCGACCACCGCGATGGTGATGAGCAGGCCGAGCACTGCGCCTCCGGTATCCGCGGCCCGGTGTAGACCGAAGGCCAGGCCGCGGTCGGAGGAGGGAATCGAGTCGGCGATCAGCGCATCTCGTGGAGCCGTCCGTATTCCTTTGCCGACGCGATCGGCCCAGCGTGCACCGGCGACGACGCCCCAGCTACCGGCGAGGAGGAAGATCGGCTTGGCGAGAGCGGAGAGGAGGTAGCCCCCTGCGGCTAGCGGCTTTCTGGCGCCCAGCCGATCGGAGAGGCCGCCCGCGAACACCTTGAGCAGGCTAGCGGTGGACTCGGCGACACCTTCGATGAGCCCGATCACGGCGGTTCCCACGCCCAGCACGTTGGCGAGGAAGAGCGGGAGCACGTTCAGGATCATCTCGCTGGAGACGTCCATGAAGAAGCTCGTGCCCGAGAGCGCCCAGATGTTGCGCGGGACCTTCCGTCGTCGTGGCGGTGGCTCAGGCTCCGACATTACTCCTCTAGCCCCCGGCTTACCTCAGCCAGCGCCCCCTCGATGCCGGCGCCGTCTGCCTCTCCCGCCCCCATCGCCACCGCTCGAACCTTCGCGCTCATCGCATCGCTCAAACGCGGGAAGGTGACGCTCTTGAGAAGCCGCCTGGAGGCTACGGAATGTATCTTGAACGTCCGGATACTCACGAGCGGCTTCGATCAGCTTTTCGTAAAGCGCAGCGTTTTCACGCTCTGCTTTCGTGGCGTCCTCGCACGCACGCTTCAGCGATTCGGGGGCGGACACACGTCCGGCCCACTTGTCGCTCGGCACCGCAATCCCATGCTGCTCGCACTGCCGCTTTAGCGCCTGAATGTGCCGTCCCTCCGATTCCACGATGTTGACGAAGGGGCGCACGTCGCCGAACGCATCGAGAACTGCCTGGTATGTGGCCCGCGCGTGGTACTCGTCATCGAGCGCTGCGTGTAGCGCTTGTTCGAGAGACATCCCCATGATCGACTCCTGCGAGTTTGAGCTTGCCTCCGGCCTGTGCGTTCGGCAAGAGGATACTCCGATGGTTGAGCAATGACCGTACTTGCGTGGATAGTGCTTGGTGGTGTCCTCATGACCGCCATTGCGCTCACGGGGAGCATCACGCTGCTCCTGAAAGAGTCCACCCTCGAGCGCATCATCATGCCGCTGGTGGCTTTTGCCGCTGGGTCGCTGTTGGGAGGCGCCTTCTTTCACATGCTTCCCTCGGCTGCCCAAGGCATCGCCGATCCAGTGCGGATCTACGCCTGGACGCTGGCGGGGTTCACCGTCTTCTTTGCGCTGGAGCAAATTCTGCATTGGCACCACTGTCGTCGCGCATCGTCCGATTGCAGGAAGCCACTGACGCACTTGATTCTGGTCGGAGACGGCTTGCACAATTTCCTGGGTGGTCTCGGCGTGGGGGGCGTGTTCCTGGTCGACATTCGACTCGGCATCGCTGCCTGGATTGCAGCCGCTGCGCATGAAGTGCCCCAGGAGCTAGGAGACTTCGGCGTACTGATTCACGGGGGCTGGGGCGCCAAGAAGGCGCTGCTGTTCAATCTGCTCTCGGGCCTTACGTTTCTGATTGGTGGGGTGGCGGCATGGCTGGCCTCAGCGACGATTGACGTCTCCTTTCTCGTTCCTTTTGCGGCCGGGAATTTCATCTATATTGGGGCGTCTGACCTCGTACCCGAAGTCAACAAGCACGGGAGCTTCGCTGCCAACGCCGTGTCTTTCGCCTGTTTCATCGCGGGCCTCGCGCTTCTTTGGCTAACTCGTCTGGTCCTCACTCCATAAAGTCCATGTTGCAAGCCATTGAAAATCGCATGTTCGATCAGATGGGGAGCTTGGTGCAGCACGTCACGCCGGTTGCGCCGGATGCGGCTGAAGGCTTGGTGGCCGATGTCTATGCGCAGCTACGCCGCGAGTTTCAAATCGCTCCACCACTCACGCTTCACTCACCGGCGCCGCGGATCCTGGCAGGAGCCTGGAGCGTGACTCGCGAAAGCCAAATCGTACCGGGGCGACTTCCGCGTCCGATGAAAGAGGCTATCTCGGCATCCGTCTCGCACATCAACACGTGTCCCTATTGCGTCGACGCGCACACGGGCTTGCTCCACGGCGCAGCCAAGCACGATGTCGCTGCATCCATCCGGAACGGACAGCCGGAGTCCATTGCCGACGATCGCACTCGCGAGCTCGTTCGATGGGCGCTCGCAACGCGCAGCCCCGGCGACCCGATGATCACCAGTCCACCTTTTTCCCCCGAAGAAGCGCCCGAAGCCATCGGCACCGCCCTCGCTTACCACTACGTCAATCGCATGGTGCACGTGTTTCTCGGGGACGATCTCTTGCCCCTGCCTTCCGGCTTCCGGGGCATTGCGCGCCGGGTCTTCGGCGCGACCTTTGGAAAGCGAATGGTGCGGCGTGGCGGGGAGCCCGGCGCATCGTTGGATCTCCTTCCCGATGCTTCCCTGCCCGACGATTTGCGCTGGGCAGGGAGCAACCCCGCAATCGCCGGCGCGTGGGCCCGGTTCGCGGCCGTCGTAGAGGAGGCAGGACAGCGCGTGTTGCCGGAGCACGTGCGAGCACT
>JAFDFW010000881.1 GCA_019309605.1 Deltaproteobacteria bacterium
GCGCTCGTGCTCGTGACGGCATGTGCCCACGTCCCGCAACGCTCTCCGCTCCCCATGGAGCACATCGAAGACGCCGAGGTGCTGGGCATTCCGCGCGCCCGCATGTGGGGCGACGCGCCTCCGCCGTGGGAGCACGACTGGTTCGAAAAGAGCAGGGCCGAGATCAAGGAGCGCTACCCGGGTGTATACGGTCGCCGGCACACCTATCTTGCGATCTCCGGCGGCGGCGAGAATGGCGCATTTGCGGCCGGGCTGCTGTTGGGATGGACCGCAGCCGGGGATCGGCCGGAGTTCACCTCGGTTACCGGGATCAGCGCCGGGGCGCTGGTTGCCCCATTCGCGTTCCTCGGACCCGAATACGACGACGTGCTGCAGAAGGTCTCCGTGGGGCTCACCGCGAAGGATGTCTACAAGGAGCGCGGACTCATCAGGGCGCTTCGCACTGACGCCATGGCGACCACGGAGCCGCTCCAAAAGCTAATCGCGCACTACGTCGATGAGGACGTCATGGAGAAGATCGCCGCCGAGCATCGCAAGGGCCGCTCGCTGAACATCGGCACCGCGAACCTCGATTCGATGCGGCCCGTCATTTGGCGCATCGGCGCCATCGCAAACAGCGGTCACCCCGATGCCCTGAAGCTAATCCGCCGAATCTCCCGTTGCGTTTTCCCCCGTGCTCATCGAGGTCGAGGCGGGTGGAAAGAAGTACGACGAGCTGCACGTCGACGGCGGCGCCACCTCCCAAGTGTTCCTTTATCCCATCGGCATCGACTACGACGAAGTCCTCGAAAAGCTCGCGGTGCCCGGCCGGCCCGAGGTCTACATCATTCGCAACTCACGCCTCGATCCGATGTACCAGCATGTGCGGAACAAGCTCTTCTCCATTGCGGGCCGCTCACTCGACTCGCTCGTTCGGACGCAAGGCATCGGCGACCTCTACCGTATCTACCTCCAAACGTGCCGCGACGGTTTGGACTTCAACCTCGCGTACATCCCTTCAGACTTCACCAAGGAATCGGAAGGGGAGTTCGACTCAGCGTACATGAACGCTCTTTTCGACATGGCCTTCGATCGGGCAAAAAGTGGGTACGACTGGGAAAAGATGCCGCCGGAGCTCGAGGAAGCCCCGATCCAATGCCGATGAGCGGATGGCATCGTGCCCTTGCTTGCCCAATCGCCGGCTCTAGGCTCTCGCTATGCGAACACTCCTCTTCTCTCTTGTCCTCACCGTTCTCCTCGTAGGCTGCAAGGACGCCAACCGCGGCGCCGGCGAAGCTGCTCCTCCGGAGATCTCCATCGAAGATGCCAGCAAGGCTCTTCAATCCGGCGCCGTCGCGGTCGACGCCAACTCGGCGAGCACACGCGAGAAACATGGCACGGTCCCCAATGCCATCATCCTGACGTCGTCATCCAAATACGAGCTTTCCCAGCTTCCGGAAGACAAGAGCAAGGACCTCATCTTCTACTGCTCCAGCACGTACTGCACGGCGTCCGACTCAGCCGCCGAGCGAGCCTCCACCAACGGATATGAAAACGTTCACATCATGCGCGAGGGGATCAAGGGCTGGAAGGGCGCCGGTAAGGCGACGGTGGATTACCCTGAGAGCTAGGCGGCCCCGATAGCGACAGTGGCAGTGGCAGTGGCAGTGGCAGCGACAGTGCCAGCGACAGGTGACTTGGGCCTCGGGCCCCGGGTCTCGGGTCGTGGGCCCCAGGCCTCAGATCCCACGCCTCAGATCTCAAGCCTCCGACTCCGGTCGGTGTCAGCGGTTCATCAGCGCGAGTAATATCCGATCGGGCGCATCGTCGAACCTCCCATTGGACATGACGACAATCGTATCCCCCGGCCCCGCCTGCGCGGCCGCCGCCTCGACCACTTCGTCGACACTCCCGCACGCTCGCGCTTGCCCACCGCGCTCGACAATCGCCTCCGCGATCGCATGCGTATCCAACTTCTCTTCCGACGCAATCTCGCTCCGTCCCACCGGCGCCAAGATGCACACGTCTGCTGATGCGAATGCATCCGGGTACGCATCCTGATGCAACCGCCGGGACGCTGTGGCGCTCCTCGGTTCGAACACG
>JAFDFW010000882.1 GCA_019309605.1 Deltaproteobacteria bacterium
CGGAGCCTCCTCAAGCCTCTCTTCCGAGAGGGAAACTTAGTGTTCTTCTTCGTGTTGAATCGCAAGGGTGATGTAGATCACCGACAGCAAACAAAAGACCAAAGTCTGGACGGTAATGACCAGACAGCCCATCAGGTAAAAGACAACGGGCACCGGCAGAAGCACCAGTCCCATCCCCGCAAACAGGCTGACGAAGATGCCGAGCACGAGGTGGTCGGCCGTCATGTTCGCCATGAGACGAATGGCAAGCGTGACCGGGCGAACGATGTGGCTGATGATCTCGATGCCGAACATCAACGGGTTGATGAACCACGCGATCCACCACGGCACCTTCGGCCCGAAGAAGTGCGAGAAGTACTTCAGGAAGCCGTGCTCTCTCACGCCGTACAGGTGAGTCACCACGAAGATCACCATCGCCATCGCGAACGTGGTGTTGAGATTGTTGGTCGGCGGCAGAAAGCCTGGAATCAAGCCGAGGGCGTTCGAAAAGAAAATCACCAGCGCGCAGGTGCCGATGAGTGGCAGGAAGTACTTGGCGGGCTTGGCACCCATGAGGTCGGACGACATCTTGTAGGTCGTCCCGACGATCGTTTCGACGAAGCCGTAGAAGGTGACTTTGCCCTCGGGGAGGATGTTGTCCTCGATGTTCTTGAGGCGACGGCTCACATAAACGCCAACACCAATCAGGAGGGACACCACGACGGCATATGCGATGACGTGCTGCACGCCGATGTGCGGGTTGTGCTCCATGTAGCTCGGCGGGAACGCCTCCGACATCGCGTGCTGCAGAGATTCGTAGAAGGGCAGGAAGCTAAACCATGATTCGCCGTGCGGCATGCCTTACCCCTCCCCTACCGTAGCGGCTTCCCGCGCGGCCTGAGCCTCTCGAACGGAGAGCTCGGCACCGCTGTAGAGCATGCCGAGAACCAACGCGCCGAGGCCCACGGAGAAACCGATCGGGTCAACGCCCCAACGGGCGAGCAACGCCCAACAAACCGCCAAGAGCACGACGAGCTTGGCGCCCAAGAGCCCCGCGGCAAACCCACGATCGATGAAGCCAGCACCGCCGATGATCCGGCTAGCCAACCAGGTGATCGCCCAGGCATCCAAAGCAGCCACGGTGCCACCGACGGCGGCGCCGATCCCGATGCTCACCCCGCCGAGCACGAGGCCGAGGCCGGTGAGCACGAGCGCCGCGACTGCAACGTAGCGTGGGGTTTGAGTTTTGAGTTGATCGATCACGGGGATTCGTCTTCGTCTTCCATCATCCGCTGTGCGCGGCGGACGACCCTGTAGAGGCTTCGTGCGCCCGCGGCAAGCCCAAGGCCGAGGCCAATCCATTTGAGCCAAGGTTCAGTGCCAAGCTTGCCGTCTAACCATTCGCCTCCGATGTAGCCGAGCGCGACCGAAAGGCCGAGCTCGAGACCAATCGTCGAGAAGCTGCCCACCTGTTTGAGCTGCTCCCGCTGTTCCCGGTTGAGGAGCATCGCCAGCACATCGTTTCCCTACAGTTCCAAGGATCCGCGCCCCAAAAGAGCGCGCGGCGTATAGCACGGAGGGCGGCGTATAGCACGGAGGCATGTAGGGTCAAGGTTGGTGGAAGAGCATTTCTACCAGGGAAATTGGTTGGTTTTCGCGATTCAGAGAGCCGCGAACGCTGCTTTGAATGCAAGGCCGGTCTTCTGCAGGGAATCCGCGTCGTGTGCCAACGAGACGAACGCGGCCTCGAACTGGCTGCAGGGCCAGTAGACACCGTTTTCGAGCAGGACTCCGTGCCATGTAGCGAACGCATCGCGATCGGTATCGGCGGCCTCGTCCCAGTTGCGAACCGGCTTGTCGCGGAAGAACGCGGTGAGCATCGAGCCGACTCGCTGGACGGTGATCGGCACGCCCGCTGCTCCCGCATGCTGCTCGAGGAGGGCCTGGACCTGATCGCCCTTGTGTTCGAGGTCTTCATAGACGCCGGGACGTAGGAGGTGCTCGATCGTCTCGAGGCCGGCGGCGACGGCCAACGGATTTCCGCTCAGGGTGCCCGCTTGATACACGGGTCCAAGGGGCGCGATTTTCTCCAT
>JAFDFW010000883.1 GCA_019309605.1 Deltaproteobacteria bacterium
CACGATCGAGAGCATGTAGAACGCGAGCGCGTATCCGCCAATGACCAGGATACTTGGAATCAGCTGGGAGAATCCTGCCGACGCCTTGAGGGCACTGGTTGCCACGACTTCCGCGACAATCGCGATGCCGAGATGGACGTAGGCGACTTTCATGGTGTCTCCCCAAATACTCGTAGATAGTGTCGCTCCCAAGAAAGTCGACACCACGCGAAGATCCCGATGCGGAGGAATAGAAGGCCTACCGATGTGGCCTCAAACGCAGTATGCCTTGTCGGGATGGCGCTGTGGGTGCGTGAAGAGGCGGCCGCCGGCGGGCCGCTCCGATGATCGATCTCCGAGACGTGCGGTTCGAGTACACGCAGGGTGGTTTTTCCCTGTGCGTGCCGGAACTGCGGATTTCCGCTGGCACGAAGGCGGCAGCGATCGGGCCAAGTGGCTCGGGGAAGACAACCTTACTCAACGTGATCTCGGGCATCGCGTGCCCCGACGGCGGCCGGGTCAACACCGCCAGTGTGCGCGTCGACAGCCTATCGCTGGCCGCGCGGCGCTCGTTTCGCATCAAGACGATCGGGTTTGTGTTCCAGGATTTCCTTCTCCTCGACTACCTCGACGTCTTGGAGAACATCCTCTACCCCTATCGACTCCACCACGACCTCGTTCTCGACGCCGACGCCCGCGCTCGCGCACAGCGCCTCGCGGCCGACCTCGGGATCGACCGGCTTCTGAGAACGCAGCCCCGACGAGCTCTCACAGGGTGAACGTCAACGCGTCGCCATCGCACGCGCACTGGTCACTGCGCCCAAGCTCGTCCTCGCCGACGAGCCAACCGGCAACCTCGACCCTGCTACCAAGCAACGCACCATCGACCTCTTGTTCGATCAGTGCGACGCCCTTTCGATGACACTTCTCATGGTGACCCATGACCACGGCCTGCTCGATCGGTTTGACCAAGTCGTCGACGTATCGGCGTTCGGAGGGAGCGAGCCATGAAGGACAGCCTGTACCTGGCGTGGCGCTATCTCGTTCACCACCGCTCGAAAACGCTTCTGCTCGTCCTCTCGTTGTCGATCTTCCTGGGCCTCCCTCTCGTGATGCGCGCGATGAGCGCCGTCATTCAGCAGTCGCTGATGGCACGCGCGCAGAGCACTCCACTCCTGCTCGGCAAGAGCGGCAGTAGCTTGGACCTCGTCGTCGAGGCCCTCTACTTCCAGCCCAAGGGAATCGAGGCGTTGACGGCTGCGAACGCCAACGAAATCGACGAGACTGGCCTCGCGCAAGCGATCCCGATGCGAACCGGCTTGATGGCGCGGCAGTTCCCAGTGGTCGGGACGAGCTTGGACTATTTTTCGTTTCGCGCCTTGAAGACCGCGGATGGGCGCGCGCTGGCCACGCTCGGCGAGTGTGTGCTCGGCGCGGAGGTTGCAACGACCCTTGGGCTGAAGCCCGGCGACTCGCTTCTGACCTCACCCTCTGCCCTGTTTGACCTCGCCGGCGTCTATCCTTTGCGGTTGCACGTCGTTGGGACGCTGGAGCCCTCGTACGGGCCCGATGATCGCGTCGTGTTCGTGGACGTGAAGACCGCGTGGGTGGCTGAAGGGCTCGGCCATGGCCACCAAGATCTGTCGACCGCCAGCGGCGACGTCCTGTTGAAGCGCACGGACGGGACGGCGACCGCCAACGCGAAGCTGGTTCAGTACAACGAGATCACCGATGACAACGCCGAGAGCTTCCACTTCCACGGTGACCCGGCTGGTTACCCGGTGAGCGCCGTCATCGTGATACCGAGCGACGACAAAGCTGGCGTCTTGCTGAGAGGCCGCTTCGTGAACGATTCGGCGAGGCAGCTTCTGCGCCCCGCCCAAGTCGTCGAGGGTTTGAACCAACAGATCTTCCGATTCGAGCGCGTGCTCCAGATCATCGTGTGGACCGTCGGCCTCGCCACGGCCCTGATGTTCGTCCTGGTGATGGTGCTTTCGTGGCGTCTTCGAGCCGAAGAGCTCCGCACGATGGCGCGTTTGGGTTGCGGCCGGTGGAAAGCCGTGCAGATCATGGGCGCCGAGGTGTTCTTGATGGTGGGGACGAGCGTGGCGCTGGCGGCGTTCTTCGGGTTCGTGATCACGCACTACGGAGAGACCTGGCTTCAAAATCTGGTCTTGCGGGGCTCTTGAAGAT
>JAFDFW010000205.1 GCA_019309605.1 Deltaproteobacteria bacterium
TTCTCCGCGCCGCCCAGCGCTGACAGCGCGCCGGCATTGCGAAGGTGGCGGCCCGCCCCTCCGCCAACTGCCGCCGATGGCCAACTACCAAGTGTCATCGTCGACGTCGGCGACGACGTCGAGCAGTTGGTTGCGGCGCTCCGCGAGGCCGGCCCCGAGGATGAGATGCTGATCCTTCCGGTGCTCGCGGTTGGCGAGGCCGCGCTGCCGGCCTTGGCTCGCGAGTTTCCGGGCAAGCTGTGGTTCGATCGCAACGAACCCCATGCGCGGATTCCCGCTGGGAGAGACGTGTCAGCGGTTGCGAGGACATTTGTCGCTTTTGGGCAGCGCTCGGTTCCCTACTTGATCCCGCTCCTCGAGGACGAGGATCCCGATACCCGCTACTACGCGACTGTCCTCGCGTCCGAATTCGTGCATCCGGACCTGGTGCAGCCCATCGGCCGCCGATTGTTCGATCCGGACCCGGGCGCTCGAAGCGGCGCCTACCGGGCGTTGAGCGTCCTCTATGCATGCGAAGTCGAGTTCATGCAGCTCATCGAGCGCCTTCGAGCCTCGGCACGCGATGGACGGAAGCTCCAGCCCCAAGTGACTTCGATCGAAGCGCTCGGCAGGCTGCGCGACGCGGATTCGTTCGAGTTCTTCGTCTCGTTGCTCGAAAGCCCGGAGGTCGATGTGGTTCGCGCCGCCCACGCGAGCTTGGTGCGCTTGAGTTGCCAAGATTTCGGTATCCACAAGAGAAAGTGGACCAGCTGGTTCGACAAGCACAGCGGCCAGCATCGGGTCGAATGGTTGATTGGCGGGCTCATGCATTCGAACGAACGGCTTCGACGGCGTGCCAGCGATGAGCTCAAGCACCTCACGCAGGAATATTTCGGCTATGAGCCCGGGCACCCGAAGAAAGCCCGCGAAGCGGCCCAGCAGAAGTATCTGGTTTGGTGGCAGCGCGTCGGTTTTAGAATGTTCGTTCAACCCGAGCCCAACGGTTCTGGTCATGCGCACGACCAGTGATAGACTTCGGCCTCGTCGAATCAACGAGCTCGAACCGTGCGAATACCAAGGTTTCTGACAATACTGGGTCCTGCGTCCGTTCTTTACGTTCTGGCGGCACGGGCCTCTTCGAACACCGCGTCATCGCCTGAGTGGCTGGTTGCGCTGCTTTCGTTGACGCTCTCCCTTACTCCGCTCGCGGTGTCAGGCGCGAGGTCGAGTGGGCGCGGCGCTTCGAGGCTTGCGCTCATGGGCGTGAGCCTCGCCGTTGCGATTGCCTCGGCGCGCACCGCTTCGCCTCTCCTAGAGCGCACCCACGACATCGCATGGCTCGTCGTAGCCCTATTGATGCTCGACCTGGTCCTCCCGCGTGAAACCACGCCACCTATTCGATCCAGCGCTCTTGGAGGCCTTGCTCTGGCGGCACTCATGGGCGCCGTGCTGAAGCAGGAGGGGCTTGTCCCGGTGGCAACCTTCGGCGTGGTCGTCGTCGGGGGTGTCCTCGTGACCGCCGCGCTTCACCAGATTGTGCTGGTTGGAAGGGGCCATGTCGTCGAGGGCGCGTTGTCGGGCATCGCGCTCGTGACACTTGCGGTTGGGCTCGCATACTCGTGGTTCGGTCCGTTTGGCGGCACCTTGGCGACCACCGTCGAGTTCGCGGTCGCCTCGTTGCTTTGGCTCGGTCACCTCGCATGGCTCGATCCGCAGTGGCGGTCGTTGCGTCGCGTCGGCGTGCCGGCAGTCGCCGCGTGCGCGTTGTGCTTTCTCGTGACGTTCGCGTTCGTGCCGGACGCTCCGTTGCAACGCTGGCAGCTTGGCATGCTCGCACTCGGGTCGGGAGTCCTATGGTGGGCGACGTTCTCGTTTGCACGACGGCTCTCCAGTCACGCAATTTGGAGCACGGTCGGCCGACTCGCGGATGGCGCCGAAGCTGCGCGGCGCAATTTGGTCGGCGGCGCCACCCTAGAGGACCTCGCGTTGGGGGTTCTCGGCCCGTTGAGCGAGGTGTTCGGCGACGCCGACGGCTTGCCTGAGCTCTACACGCTGGAGCCACCGCTTCGGGCCCGGCTGGATGTCGGGGATCGACTGAATATCAAGTCTGCGGAAGCTCCTGCCACTGTTGCCCGGGTCTTGTTCGCCGACGATGGCTACAGCATGCTCGATCTCGCGAGCCTTCGCGCCCAGGTCGTTCGGGAGCCCTGCATTCGGGAGGCCGTCGACACGATGGAGAGTCGAGCAATCGGTTGCGTGCTCCCGTGCGTGCACCTCGACCACATCGAGGGCCTCCTTCTTCTCCCCTTGGCGGATCGTTCGGAAGCGCTTTCGCGCGTCGAGTTCGAGGTACTCGGCCGTTTGGGGGATTCGCTCGGAGGAGCGCTTGCATCCGCGCTCGCGCAACGGCGCGCGGACACGCACATTCATCAGCTGTCCTCGTCGAGGCGTGACGCCGAAGATCGGATCACGACGCTACAAGGAGAAGTCGAGCAGCTCCGCGGGCAATGCGACGTGCTCGGGCGCGGGCTTGCCGAGGATCAGACTCTGCACGTGGCGTACAGCCAATCCATGAGGCGCGTGCAGACTCGCGCGATCGAGCTTGCTCCGGTGACCGATCCTATCTTGCTGGTTGCACCTGCGGGTTCACCGGTGTTGCCAGTGTCCCGCTTCATTCACGATCGTGGGCCGCGGTGGGAAGCGCCTTTCGTCGTGGCGGATTGCTCTGCGGCGCCGCCGGACCAAGTCATGAGCTTGCTCTTTGGCTCCGAGAGCGCGCGCAGCACAGGTTGGTTTCAATCTGCCACGGGCGGCACCTTGCTCCTGCGCGACTTGCCGGCCTTGTCCAGGCCTGCTCAGGCGCGCCTCGCGGAAGCGCTAGCCGCGCGGAACGCAGGAGCGGATGATGGCGAAGGTGCTCATGCCGTCCGACCCCGATTGATCGCGACCTCCCGTGCGCCGTTGAGCGAACTCCTACGCCGAAGCGCGCTCGACCCCGCCCTTGCGAGCGGCTTTTCTGGTTTCTCTGGGCCGGGCCTGACGATTCCGCGTTTGCGCGAACGGCGAGAGGACGTCCCTTCTCTTGTGCTGCTCGCCATCGCCAGAGCCTGCCGGGTCTTGGCGCGGGAGCCCGTAGGCATCGAGCAGCAGGCCATGGGAGCCCTGGTCGATCACGATTGGCCCGGCGACGTTGCTGAGCTCGAACTCGTGATCGAGCTCGCCGCTGCGAAAGCCTCCACCAAGACAATTTCCCTCGGCGACCTTCCTCCGCTTGCGTGGCCAGGTGCGGACGAAGGGGACTCATTGAGCGGGACCTATCTCGAGGTGGAGCGCCGTTTGCTCGAGCGTGCGCTTCTCCGGTCCGGCGGCAACAAGAGTGAGGCCGCACGGATGCTCGGGCTCAAGCGGACCACGTTCCTCGACAAGCTCCGTCGTCACGGCTTGGAACAACGCGCGGTGGGGTGAGGCGATGCGCTCGATCGTGCTTTGGGACGTTATGGGCACTCTCGTACACGATCCCTTCTTCGTCGAGATGCCGAAGTTCTTTGGGATGACGTTCGACGCTATGCTCGAGGCCAAGCATCCGAGCGCATGGGTGGAGTTCGAGCTCGGCGAGTGCTCTGAAGAGGCCTTCCTCGAGAGTTTTTTTGCCGATGGCCGTGATTTCGATCGACCGGGCTTCATCAGCGCCATCCGCTCCGCGTATCGGTGGCTTCCGGGCCTCGAAGATCTCCTCGCAGAGCTTTGCGATGCCGGCTGCGCCATGCACGCGTTTTCGAACTATCCGGTCTGGTATCAACTCATCGAACAACGTCTAAAGCTGTCGCGGTTTCTCGACTGGACCTTCGTTTCATGCGTTACCGGGAAGCGAAAGCCGGACCCGGCAGCGTACGCGCACGTGCTGAACGAGCTTGGCGCGTCAGCGGAGCAGTGCGTATTCGTCGACGATCGCGTCGCCAACTGTGAGGCCGCGCGCCAGTGTGGCATTCGTTCCGCGCTGTTCGAAGGGGTCGGCCCCCTGCGTGCGTCGTTGCGTGAAGCCGGGGTGCTGTAGCTACTCCCGGTGGTTCTTCGTCCACCAGCGTTCGTAGTTTTTCTGGGCGGCGATGAACTCACCGCGCTCGGCGGTCTCCGACAGCGGCTGCACGAAGCGCGTCAGATGCCAGAGCTCGCGCGACGCCAGCAAACGAATGTTGGCGCGGCTGTCTCCAAGCCCTTCGATGAGCCACCGAATGCGGATCTCTTGGCCCCGCTCAGAGAGCCACCGGAGCCAAGGGTCACGAGAAAAGCCGAAATCATGCGCGGTGAGCACCCTGAGACCCACTCGGCAGGCCGTCGCGACGCCCCGGTCGGGATCTGCCAGCAAGTTCACGAAGAGCGGCGCGGATGCTTCGTCTCGCAGTTGGGTTAGCGCCGAGATTGCGCGGCGCCTCACGTGGAGCGGCAAGGCGATGTCTGACGCGCACCGGCGGAGCTCGCCCAAGGCGCTCCGGTACACAGGCTCGTGTTGGTACGCGCTCAAGAGATGAAGGGCGACGCGGCGACACTCCCTGTCCTCATCCAGCGACACCTGCATGAGTGGCTCGATGAGCCGCGTGCTCGTGAATGCTCCGCAAATGACGGCGGCGTAGTAACGGACGTTCGCGCTCGAGTCGCGCATCAAGCGCGCGAGGTAGGGGATCGCCTCGCCTTCGAAGGCGGCAAGCGCCGACGCGCTCGCCGAGATCTCTTCCGGCCGCGGGAGGCGTGAATCGGTGGCGAGGGAAGGGCGCCACAGCGTCCCGGGGAAATTCTTGGCGAGCTCTTCGAGCGCGAAGTTGCCGAGCGGGAAGAGGCGTCT
>JAFDFW010000206.1 GCA_019309605.1 Deltaproteobacteria bacterium
GGCGTCAGCGTCGGCAAGACCGAAGATAAGCTCGGCCAGCGAGCGAGCAACACGGCCGTGGTCAACTTCGACGACGTCCGCGTCTCCACCGACAACGTGCTCGCCGAGGAAGGGCACGGATTCAAGCTCGCGATGCGGACCTTCGACCGCACCCGGCCGGACATCGGAGCTGGCGCTTGCGGCCTGATGCGCCGCGCCCTCGAGGAGTCGATTGCCTACGCGCTCGAGCGCAAGACGTTCGGGGTGCCGATCGCGCAGCACCAAATGGTGCAGGCGATGATCGCGGAGATGGGTATCAAGTACGAAGCGACTCGACTCCTGGTGCACAAATCGGCCTGGCAGATCGACCAGGGCGGCACGAACTCGCTCGTCGCCTCGTACAGCAAGGCCTTCGGCGCCGACAGCGCCATGCAAGTAGCCACCGACGCGGTGCAGGTCTTTGGCGGAAACGGCTACATCACGGAGTACCCGGTCGAGAAGCTGATGCGCGACGCCAAGATCCTTCAAATCTACGAGGGGACTTCTCAGATCCAACGGATGGTCATTGCCAAGAATCTTTTCGCGGGCGTCCGCTAGTTTCGTACTGGCGGCGGTGGTTGCCGGTTGGTTGGGCTCGGTGGCAAGCGCCCAGCTCGCCTCGGTGCCCCGATTCGTCGGCACGGACGTCGAACAAGACGAGATCCTCGACGTGATCGCGTCGGCGAAATCGCGCAGCTTCAAGCCGGTGGGGCACAGCTCGGTCGTCCTGCGGATGCGAACCGTAGCGCACGTGACCGCGGCATTGAGAGTCCGTGGCCACGAGATTCAACGCGGCTATCAATACGAGATCGCCGCGTATCGCATTAGCCGGCTGCTGGGCCTCGATAACGTACCGCCGGCGGTGTACCGCCGGGCCACGTGGAACGAGATCCGGCAAGGATTTCACCACGACAGGCTCGATCAGCGAGGCTCGATCCGACGCGCCGTGCTCTGGGACGAGGACGGATCGGCTCCCGGCGCCGCGGTCTATTGGGTCAAGGGCCTGAGGTCGGTCGATCTCGAGAACAAGGCAAGGTGGCAGAGCTGGCTGCAGGGTGGCGAGATTCCAAAGGGCAAAGTAGCGCTGGCTCGAGACCTCTCGACGATGGTCGTGTTCGACTTTCTGATCGGGAACTGGGATCGGTTCAGTGGTGGCAATCTCCCGACCGACTCGAACCGACAGCGCGCATTTCTGCGCGACAACGATCGCTCGTTCTCGACGCCGTTGCTCGAGCCGCGCTATGAGAAGCTGCTCGATGGCCTGAAGCGCACCGAGCGGTTTTCCAAAGACACGGTTCGCCACCTGGCGTCCCTCGACGAACGTTCGATCCGAGCCGAGCTCGCCCGGGACCCAAGCCACGAGCGGGAACCCCTGTTGAACGCCGCTCAAATCGCGGACGTCTTAGATCGCCGGGCCACGATTCTCTCGTACATCGCAGCGTTGATCGAAGAGCGCGGGGAGGACGACGTGCTCTTCTTCCCTTGAGTTATGCACCGTGGTAGGGAGATGGCGTGCGCAAGCCCGACGTGATCAATGCCGACCAGATGGGGGACGTCTTGGGTCTACTCGTCCACGACTTTCGCAATCCAGCGGCAACGATCACCGCGAACGCAGACTTTCTGCAAGAGGTTGGCCTCGTCGACACCGATTCGGTGGAAGCCCTGCAAGACGTGAAGCTCGCCGTCGGGGAGCTGCGCCGCGGCCTCGACATGCTCGCGTGGATCAGCCACTGGTTCACGGGTCGCGTCCCTCTCGAGGCGGCCAATGGCGACGCAGGCGTGTTCTTGGAACGACTCGAACGCGCGGATACGCCGGTTCCGGTGACCGTCGAGATCGCCGCGGGCGATCAGCTCTACGCCCAGGGCGCACAAGTCGCGGTCGAGGTCGTGGAGCTTCTTCTCCATAACACGAGGGCCCACGTCGCTGATCCGCACGCAACGGTTCGCTTGTACCAGCAGAGCGGACGCGTCGTGATCGAAGTGCAGGACGCAGGGGAGGCCATCGCTCCCGAGCTTCGACAACTGGCGTTCACGCTCGAGGGGCAGAACGCGTTGAAGGGTCGGGTGGACGGGCGGTACAGCCGGTTCGCTGGGCTCTTTGCTGCGGCTGTGGTGCTCGACGGTGTGGGCGGCACAATCGAGGCCGACGGCGAACGAGGCGCGGCGGTCTTCAGGGTTTTTCTCCCTCAGGCTCGCCCGACCCGCCCCCCTTCGCCTTAGGCGCCGATCGGAGCTCACTGAGGCGCTCACGAATCCGCGCTTCGAAGCCGTGGTCAGTGGGACGATAGTATCTGCGGTCGACGAGCTCATCGGGAAGGTACGTTTCCTCCGGACTAAAGCCAGTCTCGTCGTGCGGGTAGCGATAGCCTTCTCCGTAGCCCCACGACTTCATCGCCTCGGTCGGGGCGTTGCGGAGGTTGAGCGGAACCGGGAGCGCGCCGAGCTCCCGTACGTCGGACTGGGCCATCTTCCAGGCTTTGTAGCTCGCATTGCTCTTCGGCGCGCTGGCGAGGTACGTACAGCACTGCGCGATCGGGAAGATGCCTTCGGGCATTCCGAGCCGCCGAAACGCGGCATCTGCGCTGACCGTGACTTCGAGCGCACGCGGGTCGGCATTGCCGACATCCTCGCTCGCGAAGATGAGCATCCGTCGAAGGACGAAAAGCGGGTCCTCGCCGGCCTCGAGCATGCGCATTAGCCAATAGACTGCCGCATCGGGGTCGCTGCCACGCATCGATTTGATGAACGCACTGATGACGTTGTAGTGCTCTTCGCCGGACTTGTCGTAGAGCAGCGTTTGGGTCGCGAGCGCTTCTTGAACGATTGCCACCGTCACCGCTTCGACACCCGCAGACTGCGCGAAGTCACTGGCCAGCTCGAGCGCCGACAAGGCGCGCCGCGCGTCGCCCCGCGCGTTCTGTGAAATCGCCGCGAGCGCGTCATCGTCGACTGTGTGAGGGACGTGACCGATGCCACGGTCGTCATCCGAGAGTGCCCGTTCGAGCAGCTTGCGCAGGTCTTCGGCCTCGAGCGGTTTGAGGTCGAACACGCGCGCACGGGACAGCAACGCGGAGTTGACCGCGAACGAAGGATTTTCTGTCGTTGCGCCGATCAACGTGACGGTGCCGTTCTCGACGTGCGGAAGGAGCGCATCCTGCTGCGCCTTGTTGAACCGGTGAATCTCGTCGACGAAAAGAATCGTCTTCTTCCCGTAGTAGTTCTTCTGTTCTTTGGCGACGGCGATGATCTTCCGAAGCTCCGGGACCCCACCGAGCACCGCGCTGAACGGCACGAAGATCGAGTTCGTCTCGTTTGCGATGACATGCCCGAGCGTCGTCTTGCCCGTGCCGGGCGGCCCCCAGAGGATCATCGACGGAATGCGGTCGGCGCGGATCGCTCCGGCCAGGATGTGCCCGTCTCCGAGCAGGTGAGCTTGGCCGACCACGTCTTCCAGCCGGTTCGGCCGCATGCGATCGGCCAGCGGGGAACTGGTTTCCGCTTGTCGCTCAAAGAGGTCCACAGGCCGCTTATAGCTCAGCGGAGGACGCGGAGCCTCTTGGGACCTTCGCCCTCGGGCGCTGCTTCGCCGCCAGTCCGGTCGAAATGCTCTTTGGCGATCCGCTCGGTCAGGGCGTCAGCGACGCCGGCAAAAGCTTGGCCTGCGGCAGAAGCTGGGGCGGCCTGAACGATCGGGGTGCCCTGATCGCCCCATTCCCGCACCTGGACGTCGATGGGCACTTGCCCGAACAACGGGGCCTCGGCGAACTCGGCGATCTTCTCGCCGCCCCCGCTGCCAAAGAGCTCGTGCTTGACCCCTGCGCTATCGATGAAATGGCTCATGTTCTCGACGACCCCGAGGATCGGGATGTTGAGCTGCCGGCACATCGATACCGACTTGTACACGTCTTGAAGCGCCACCTCTTGTGGCGTCGTGACGATGATCGCGCCCGTGAGCTTGAGCTTCTGCGCCAGCGTCAGCGCTACGTCGCCGGTGCCCGGGGGCGAGTCGATGATGAGGTAGTCGAGCGCGCCCCAATCCACGTCACTCACGAACTGCTGAAGCGCGCTGTGAAGCATCGGGCCTCGCCACACCACCGCCTGCTTTGGATCTTCGAGCAGGAAGCCGATGCTCATCAGCTTGATGCCGAAGCGCTGCAGGGGCTGAATCCGTTTGCCGTCTTTGGAAGTCGGCTGCCCTTCGATACCCAGCATGGTGGGCAGAGACGGGCCGTAGATGTCGGCGTCGAGTAGACCCACCCGTGTGCCCAGACGCCGTAGAGCTAGGGCGAGGTTCGTCGCCACGGTACTCTTGCCCACGCCGCCCTTGCCGCTCATCACCAAGATCAGATTGCGTACCTCGGGGATCGGATCAGTGCTGGTTGCCTCTCGGGTTGGCACGTTGACCTCGAATTCCAGCTCGACGAACTCGACGCCGAGAGCCTCGAGCGCCGCCTCGACCCGTGTCCGGATCGTTTGCCGAACCTCTTCGGAGGGTGAGCTCACCCGGACCTTCGCCCACACCCGACCCTCTTCGAGGCGCGCGTCGACGAGCGTTCCCAAGGCGCCCAGGGGCTTTTGGAAGATCGGATCTTCGACGTTGCGAAGGGCTTCAGTCACGGCGTTGAGGGTGGGGGACCCCATCGAAACCTCCAGAGTCAGTAGAACCGAAGTCCTCTAGAGCGCCGGTTTCATCTCGTCAAGGTGGACAAACTTCGGATAGCTCCCGGGGCCGGTTATGCTGCCACAGTGTCGGTTTGGGAGCGGCGGTGGGCACTTCCACTTGCGATTTTCGTGCTGTGC
>JAFDFW010000207.1 GCA_019309605.1 Deltaproteobacteria bacterium
GGAATCGACCCCGTATTGGGTGTTCCGCGCCCTCCGCAAAGCTCACCCGAAACGTTCACGATCAACACGTCCGCCTCGCAAGGACCGGAGCCGAAGAACACCATTGGTCTCTTTGAGAAGCAGGGCCTACCTGCTGGACCTTGCCACTTCTCGTTCGCGGCTGAGTCGAACACCGGAAACACCCAGTGCACAGGCGAGCTCACACTCGCGGTCATGAGCGACATGACCACTGGGGGCGAAGTGATTCTGGACTGCATCCACACTCCGCGTTATGGCGGCGTCCGCACGGACGGTACGTTCAACCAGTGTGCAGAATACAGGCAGATCCTCGTCACCCCGACGTGGCTAGCCATCGGCAATCTCGTCGACGTCCGCACGGAGGTCTACGATCCGGATGGCGACGAAGTGACGGTCGCCGTGCAAGCCGTGGGTGCTTGTGGCAACGTCATGAGCGCGAACGGCGACACGGCAGCAAGCTGCGAGACGGTCAGCGGATGCGAGGCCGTGGTCAACACCGTCGAGTGCACCGACGTTGGGCTGTGCCAAATCATCATCGCCGTGTCCGATGACGGGTTTGATAGCTGTACGGGCCTTCTTCCCGACGGCAGCAACAATAACGCAGCCAGGCAGACGATCGACGTCGACTGTACGGTGGCTTCGGGATGCGGCAACGGACAGCTCGAGCCCGGCGAAGACTGCGATCCGCCCGACGGCATCTTCTGTGACGACAACTGTCAGTTCATCGACAATTGTTCGCCTGACCCCTGCAACCAGGGCGATGCGTGCAACCCCGAGGTGTGTACCGCCGATCCGAACGATAACTCCGCGATCTGCACGCCTGACCCCGGTTCTGCAGCGGGCAACGCTTGCTCACCGCCCGACGGCGGGACCTGCGACGGACAGGGCAGCTGCGTCGCGTGTACACAAGACAGCGACTGTGAAGACAACAACGCCTGCACCGACAACGCGTGCGTCGTCGGCGAGTGCAACTTCACGAACAACGACAACAACCAGTGCTCGGTAGGCGGCCTCCTCGGCTCCTGCAACGCGGGCACTTGCGAAGGCCTTTGCGCCCCCGACACCTGCTCGGACAACGGCATCGAGTGCCAGACGGATGTCTGTGATCCGGCCGATGGTTCGTGCAACCCGCAGGACGACGGAATCAACACGGGCTGTGACCTTGGTGGCAGCCCCGGCGTTTGCGACGACGCGGGTACTTGCGTCGCGTGCAACATGGATTCTCAGTGCGCGAGCGGCGAGACCTGCGTCAACAACGTCTGCGAGGGCTCGAGCCTCGTCTGCGAGTACGTTCAGGACTTCGAGTCGCTCGACCAGACGAGCGGCACGGCGTTGAGCGAAGACGGATGGATTGTCTTCGCCAACGTGTTCGCGCCGGATGGTTTGACGTACCTGTACGGTTACGGCACGAATCCCGCACCGAACGGCACTGGCGGATTTTGCAGTGTCGCGTTGGGGGAAGGCGGCGTCGACCAGGGCGATCAACAGTTGGTCATCTACAGCGACTACGACAACGGCGACCAGGCCGTAGGAAACCGCATCGAAGCGAATACGTTCCATGAACGGGCGATTACAGCGGCCGATGTCGGCCAGACGCTCACGTTCAGCTTCGACGCCAAGCGCGGCAACATCAACTCTGCGACCGATCCAAAGTGCATCCCCGGTGATCCAGAAGTATCACCGAACCTCCCGTGCGACAGCACGGCCCTTGCGTTCATCAAGACGCTCGATCCGGCTGCCGGCTACGCCACGACCAACTTCATCACAGAGGATACGACTGCGCTTCCGGACGCTTGGAATCGCTACTCGCTCACATTGGTGATCGACGCGGGCCTCGTCGGCCAGCTACTGCAATACGGCTTTTCCGCCACCGCTTCGAACTACGAGCCCTCCGGGAACTTCTACGACAACGTAGACGCTTGTTCGTCAGGCGGTGACGGTGGCACTGGTATTGAGCTGCGGCCCCTGCCGGACATCTACACGACCGGCAACGCGATCAACTACAGCGCGTTCCGGGCCGGTGGGCCGGGTGTCGGGGAAATCCCCAGTGACGCCGACGTCCTGGAGGACCTCGGCCTGTTGCAGACCGCAGGCTACGACCTGCTGCGCTTGTTCGGCGCAGACCCGGTGTCTGAGAAGATCCTGGCGCTCGCAGCGCAAAACTTCCCCGAAATGCGGTTCCAGCAGGGACTCTTTCTCGAGGGCCTCGCGGGCCCTGCTGCCGCGGAGTGCGATAGCGCGATCAACGACTCTCAGGTCGCCACCGCCATCCGCCTGGCCAACACGTATTCCAGCGTCGTCACGGTCAGCGTCGGCAACGAGACATCGTTCTTTGCGCCGTTCATGCCGTTGAACTGCCTCGAGGGGTACATCACGGAGACCCGAAACAACGTGACGCAACCGGTCACGGCTGATGACGACTACACCTTCTACGCAAACTTTTTTGGCAGAAGTCCAGACGGGGTCCTGCGGCTCATCGATTTCGTGTCCATTCACACGTACCCCTTCCTCAACTACCAGCAATGGGACTGGCGGCAGGAAGGGGTTCCGGCCGGCCCTCTGCGCGCGGAGGCCATGATGAATGCCTCGCTCGCCAAAGCCCAGGACAACTACCAGGCCGTCTACGACTACCGATACCGCGATGCGTCGGGCAGAACCGTCACAGTCGGTGAGACCTTGCCGATCGTCATTGGCGAGACCGGATGGAAGTGGCGGCAGACCACTCCCACCCAAGAAATCGAGACGTACGCCGCGAATCCCGTCAACGCCAAGTGGTACTACGACCTAATGCAAGGCTGGGAAGGATCCGCGGGCGGACCTTCGACCATCTTCATTTTCCAGACCTTTGACGAGGCTTGGAAGGGTACGGACGACGGGTGGGGCTTCTGGGACGAGTTCCGAACGCCGAACTACGCACTGTGCGGCACGCCAGCGGGCTCCGCCTGCAACGACCCCCTGTATGAAGGCGCGGGCTATTACTCCCCTTGAACCAACCAACGCGATCGGCGGATGAAGATCTTGACATCTTTCGGCCCCAAGCGTAGTTCGGTCGATGAATGAACAAAGTTGATTACGACGTGACTTCCGCCCCAATGGACGGTGACCGTCACGCCTGTCCCTAGAGTAGAGCCCACACAAGATCACCGATGGAAGATAGCCGTCAAACGACCCACGGAATACTTGGAGCGGCCGCAGTTCGGGCGCAAAACAGCCGTCTGCTCCTGAACTTGCTCTGGAAGGAACGTGAGATTTCCCGGGCAGAATTGGCGAGGCGCACGGGCTTGAGCCGTTCGACGGTGTCGGCCATTGTGAGCGACCTGCTCGACACAGGCCTGGTAAACGAGGCGCGCGCTGGCGTCTCTAGCGGCGGACGCCGCCCCATCATGCTCGAGTTCCAGGACCAATCGAGCTTCATCGTCGGGATCGAGCTCGGCGCAACTCACGTTTCCTGCGTGCTAACTGACCTGCGCTGCAAGGTCAGAGCCTCTTGGTCTGCACCCGTCCCGGTGCGCGATGATCCCGCGCTCGCTCTCAAGAAGATGACCATGGGGGTGGGCGCGGTGCTGGATGCAGCCGGGGTGCAAGCATCGCAGTTGCTCGCGATTGGCGTGGCTGTTCCTAGCCCGGTGGACAGCAAACGACCAGGAGAGTTGCTGCCGCTGGTCGTCCCGAAATGGGAGGGCTACAACGTCGCTACCCATCTTGAAGAGAGCTTCAAGCGTCCCGTGTTTGTCGACAACGACGCCAACCTCGGGGCGCTGGCAGAGCTTTGGTGGGGCGCCGGCTCCGCCGCTAAAGATCTCGCATACATCAAAGTCGCTACAGGAATCGGCGCCGGCCTCATTATCAATGGTCGCATCTTCCGAGGCAGCGGCGGCATCGCGGGGGAGATCGGTCACACCTCCATCGACCCGAACGGGCCGCAAGGTATCTGTGGCCTCAATGGGTGCCTACACTTGTTCGTTGGCACGCCAGCGCTTCTTAGACGTGCGAAAGACGAGATGCTAGCAAGCGGCAGCAAGCGACAGCCGCCTGCCAGCGTCGACGAGCTCGTCAACGCGGCGTTGGATGGCGAGCCGTCATGTGTGGAAGTGCTGCGTTACACCGGCAACAAGCTCGGCGTCGGCATCGCCAACTTGCTCAACCTTCTCAACCCCAGGACGGTGGTACTCGGGGGCGGCATCGCGCGGGCGGGCGACCTAGTGCTGGGCCCCTTGCACGAAACGATTCTCAACCTGTCCTTGCCCGCGTCGATCCTTAATACCGAAATCAAGACCACCGGATTGAACCAATGGGGCATTGCCCTGGGTGCCGCGACGCTCGCTTTACAGACCGCGCTGGAAACACCGGCCCTGTTCCCAACCAAATCACGAGAAGTCGCGTGAACCGCAAGATCAATACCTTTTGCGCACTCGCCTTCATCCTGGCGATCGGTCCGCTCGAAACGGGTTGTGGATCGTCGGACAAAATCGTGAGTCCTCCCGAGCGCTGGGTTCTCACGATGTCGGACGAATTCGATGGTGCAGAAGGCACGCGACCGGACGCAACACTGTGGACTTACGATGTCGGCGGAGATGGCTGGGGCAACGGTCAGCTCGAGTTCGATACCGACCGGGTTGAGAACGTTTCGCTCGACGGTCAGGGACACCTACAGATTGTGGCCCGTGAGGAGTCCTACATGGGCAACGACTACACCTCGGGCCGCATCAAGACCCAGGTCTTCGTCTGCGACGACGACGACAACAAAAAGTGCGGGTTTGAGCAGAAGTACGGTCGCTTCGAGGCGCGCATGAA
>JAFDFW010000208.1 GCA_019309605.1 Deltaproteobacteria bacterium
GTCTACTCCTTCAGCTCCAACTCCTTCGGCGAGCACAGCAATGGTGCTCGGGTGCAGATGCAAGCCAACATCAGGGACGACACCGGGCAGGAGCGCATCGAGGGAGACGGAGTCATCTACGAGGTCGACATCAATGACATCGATGACTTCCAGAACCCGGCTGTCTCTTGGGATGCGGTGGGCCCCGCCGCCACGATCGTCGTGCGCATCGACGGCGACCATATAACCGCCGAAGGGGTTTTCGACAACCTGCTCACCGACGGTGAGATGGAGGCTGTGCCGGGTACGCTGGATGCGACTTGTGGGATGCAGAGTCGTAGGTAGTCGGGCTCTGTCCCTTCGCCACTATCGCGGTTTCGTCGCTACGGCGAAGGCGGTCGTCTTGTCCGCGCCGACGTCAGGCGTGGAGATGTCGACGAAGCCGGCCTCGTGAAACTCCCGAAGGAGCGTGTCGGCGCCGAAGACTCCGACCGGCGGGGCTTTTCCGACCCAACGCATGAAGGTAAGGACGGGCTTGTATGGGACGAACGACTCGCCGAGCACGGCCGTAGAGGAGATGAAGAACCCGCCGGGTTTCAGAAGCTCGAAGACTCGTCGTAGCGTGGCCGCGCGATCCTCGACGAGGTGCAAGATGTTGTAGGCGCAGATGCCGTCGAACTGCCCGGGCTGAAACGCTTGTGACGCTTCGAGGGTGCTCTGGTGGAAGGTGACGTTCGTCACGTGCTGAGCCTCCGCCTTGCCCTTCCCGATTCTGACCATCTCGCCCGAGAAGTCGAGAGCGTGTACGTGGGCGACACGGGGCGCGAGCTCGAGGGCAAGGGCTCCGGTTCCGCATCCGATATCGAGAATGACATCCGTCGCAGAAAGGCGTGCCTTGGTCACCTCGAGCTTACGCTGGTACGCGGCAAGGTTGGACACCGGCTTGGCGGCGTATCGCTCTGCGAGATTGTCCCAAAATCGGGCATCCGTGCTCATGGTCGTGAACCCGACTATGCCCTAGCGTTCGCCCATGCCCAACCTCAAGCTCACCTACTTCGACATCCGCGGCGGCCGAGGGGAACCCGCGCGCCTCGCCAGCGTCGCGTTTGAAGACGACCGAATTAGCTTTCAGGAGTTCGGCGCCAGGCGCGCGAGCTATCCGTTCATGCGGGTGGAGCATAGCGAATTCAAAGGCCCTCTCCGTGCGGCTCGCCACGCGACATAACATCTAGTACCGCGAAGTTCGGCTCTCAGCATGAGCCCGATGGGCTAAGAGAGCGAAGCAGGACACCGCCACGCCCGTGGAACTCTACAGCAACGCACCCGATGGCAACGACAACGTCAAGATCTCAGGGACGCTGCAGTCAAGAGGACAGGTTCTCACCTTCACCGTCGAGTAGCACGCGGATGCCCGCAAGATTGCGGCTTCCACGTCGGGGATCTTTGCGTCGAGCTCCAGCGCGCAGGCTTCGCGTGGGTTCGGGGAAGACGCAAAGTCTGCGCGGCAAGCAGGCGCGAAACGTGAGTTTTCAAGTGTTTTGGGTTGGCATGGCCTTTGCTGCTCGATCGGGAGGGAGGTTGCAGATGCGTGTGCTCGAACGTTTGGTTTTTCCGTTGCTCGGTTCGCTCGTCCTACTCACGGGTTGTGGAAACGAGGTCGGCGGCGGGGTGCCCAACGTTGAGCCCTATGCCGACCCGGAGGTCTGCGACGTGCCGTGCGAGGTGGTGCTCTATTCGGGGGTTGCCGATGAGAGCGCTCAAGGGCTGGCCTTCACGTGGGACTTTGGCGACGGGCCAGTCGAGGGCGCGGTGCGCGCCTTTCGCGTCTTTGAAACCGCGGGCGTTCATACGGTGTCCGTGACGGTTTCCGATGGACAGTCGAGTACGACCGACACGGTGACCGTGGAGGCGAAGCCGCAACCGAAAACCTCTGGCCAAATCGGCGAGACTGGTGGCGCGGTGACTCGAGGGGCGTGCACGGTAACCGTTGCCGGAGGAGTCGCCGCAGAGGCCTTTACCGTAGAGGTGACCGAGCTTCCATCCATGGAGCTTGCAAGCGAGGGGAAGTTCGATGCGGGACGCTTCGAGGCGCTCGGGAGCGCATTTGAGGTGTCGCTGCCATTGAAGTCGGTAACAGCGATCGACATCGCAGTGAAAGACGCTGCGTCGGAAGGCGCGGATGCGTCGGACCTTGCTTGGCTCGTCAGGGTGGTGAGCCGGCCGCATCCGGAGGCCGACGTTCTCGAGTCGACCGTGAGCCCGGCGCTGCTGGCCAACTACGCACTACTGCCGGTCACGAGAGTGGATGCCGACGGGACGGCACACGGGGACATCTATGGGCGACGGCGTGTTCAGTTGGTGAAGATGGCTGAGCCTTTGGATGTTGCAACCGAACCAGCCGAGGCCGCTCTCGCGACGAAGGCGGTGGCGTCGCCCTTGATCGTCACGAGCTTCGCGCATCCGCCCACGGGTTTGAGCCGGCAGGAGTTCCAGGCCGCGATCCAGGATGGCGTCAAGACGGCCCACGCCGTGTTCGTGCTTGGGAAGCAATATCGAGGTCCCGAAGCAGTCGTGGTTTCCGTGACGAACCTGGACTCGAAGACCATGGGCAGCGTCGGCATCAACGAGCACGAGCTCATCGAGCTGAACCGCGCGATGAAGAACAGCGATCAGGTGAAGAAGGTCGTCGCACACGAGTACTTCCACTTGATTCAGAACATGCATCGAAATCGCTGGTGTGCCCTTTTCTACTTCGACCAAGATGGTTGGTTTGACGAAGGCACGGCCTCGTGGGCCATGGACGAGGTCTTCGATGAGATGGCGAAGCTGGTCGACCACTACAGCGCCCCGTCGGTGCTCCGTTTCAAGACGCCACTGCTGATGCTCTCGAACCAGGGCTCGCCGAAGGACACCTATCAGACCGTTGCGTTTTGGAAATGGGCGGAGGCGAAGAAGCCGGGCATCGTCAAGTCGATCCTCGACGACCAATTTGCCCTGACGCACAAGATGAGCACGAGCAGCAAGGAACCGATCGAGAACAACAACTGGGTTGATTACCTCACCTCGGTCAAGACGCTCTGGAGTGACGCCAACTTCCTGGAGTTCGTCCAGAACGCGCGCTACCTGAAGGACTACGACACCGAAGAAACCGAACGGGGTGAGCTTTGGTCGGAACACGACGGGGCCGTCCGTCTCGGCGCTCCAAAGCGGGTCATTGCGGATGACTTTCGGGACATGGCGCGGCACTCGAGCGCGAAGCCCAATGCCAAGGGAGACTCCAAGGACAATCCATCGGTTGTGGAGTTCAGCGTGCTGCCGCACCTGAGCGCGCACGTGACCAAGTTCGAGAACGAAGATCTCACCGGGAGCTTGCACGTGAAGTTCCCCAAGACGACTGCGCGGCTCGACGCGCGTGTGCTCATCATCGATGCGGAGAGCAAGGACGTCATCGAGAGCGACACGGTGCGTGACCTCTCGATGGAGCACGGGGATGTGACGCTGGACTTCGACCCGGACAAGGAAGCGGTCGTGTTCATCGTGGACCCTGAATGGCGTTACCCGTCGAGCACGACGCCTGTCAAAGGCACGATCAAGGCATGGGTCGTGGACCGCTGCGGTGCCCTTCCCTCGAACGTGATCGACGCGACGAACGAAGACGAGCTGTTCGCTGCGCTGACCTCCGCGTCGAGCGGCTCGGTCGTGAAGATGTCAGCAGGGACCTTTATGCCGCCAATTCGGGAATGGCCGCTTCCAGAAGACGAGCGCTTGGGTACATGGGACACCCAAGTGCTGGTGAGAAACGTGACGCTTGCGGGAGCTGGTCAGTACCAGACGACGCTCGCGATGCGGGGGGACGAGTATGGGTCGGTCGGTTTGACGACCGTCGGTTCGGTCACTCTTCGCGACATGACGATCGATGCCGGAGCGTTCTGGGGTGTCACGGCGATTGCCGCAAAGGACCTCATACTCTGCAACGTTACGATCGAAAGCTGGGGGGCCGATGGTGTTCAGTTCTCTCAGTGGCCGGGCGGGGGTGCCGGCTTCGTCGGTATCTACGACTCTACGATCGCCTTCACCGGTGCTGACCGTCATGTCGGCATGGACCTCGACTGCATGGATGAATCCGGAGACATTGGAGTCGAGATTCTCAACAGTCAGATCTCGGGCTGGTACGTCGGCGTCCGCTATACGAACTACAGCAATCAATCATGCGCCATCAGCCTGGCCACGGACTGCAAGGGCTTCAGCAACAACGAGGCCGCCAACGTGATGCACACCGAATGCACACCGACAGATTGCACGCAGTCCGTGGAGGAGTGTCCGTAGCCGGGTTGAGGGTTTCCGAGAATGTGACCCGGTGGAGAGCCGCCGCTGGATCATCAGCGGCATCGAGTAGTCAAACGAGGCCGCCACGGGCCATGCGGCAGCGACGCCCGGCGGCCTTTGCTGAGGCATAGCCGGCGTAGCATCCCACTGCCCGGTACAGGGCTCCAGGTCTGCCGAGAAGCTCCCCGTCGCCATGGTGGCACTGTCGAAGGTGCCTAGGATGACATTGTCGAGCGCATTGACCTCGAACGAGCCATTGTCGATCGGGACGTCGTTGCGAACCCGCGCCGAGACCAACCGCCGATGGTCACTATGTGGTCACTCGCGATCGGCGGAATCGCTAACCTATAGCAATCACTTGTCTTAATTAGTGGAGGCGGTGGGAATCGAACCCACGTCCGGAAATGGTCCAGAATGACATCTACGTGCGTAGTTTGTGTTTTGAAATTCGCCTTGGGTTGCGCCCACAAACAGGCTCGCACCA
>JAFDFW010000209.1 GCA_019309605.1 Deltaproteobacteria bacterium
CCATCCTCCCATCGGCGCGCTGATCGCGGCGACGCACGGCCCCAATCTTCCGATGCCGCTGATCGGGTACGGCGGATACCTCGACACCCAAGGCGTCACGAACGCGGTGCCGCTTGGGGACGGAGGTCTTCTCCACAATCTCGCGCACCCGTCCCGTCCGGACCCAACGGGCTCCGACGAGAACTACTTCGGTCACCCGGACGTACCCAACATCATTCAGCGGGAGCAGGAGCTTCGCCTCCTGAGGCTTCAGGGTAGGCAGCGGTTGCCGCGTATCTGGGACGGGCAGAACGAGCTCATGCTGGCTCGGCTCGGACAGGACGACCTCAAACGGGTGTCCGACTCGCTGCCGGAAAACTTCGCGGATAACCGGCTTCACCGGCAGATCCAGGTTGCACTTGCCGCTTATCAGGCAGGGCTCTCGGTGAGCGTCAGTGTGAGTGCTGGCGGCTTCGACACGCACGGCAACCACGACAACAACCACCTGCCAAACCTCATCGACTTCGTCAACGGCGCGAACTTCGCAATGCAAGAAGCAGAACGCATGGGCGTTGCCGATAAGGTCGCGGTCGTGATGGGCTCCGACTTTGGCCGAACGCCCGGGTACAACAACGGCAACGGCAAGGATCACTGGCCGATCAGCAGCATGATGATGATGGGTCCCGGAATCCCGGGCAACCGAGTCATCGGCGGAACCGACGATCGCCATGGCCTGTACCTCATCGATCCGGTGACGCTCCAACCCACGGGCTCGCCGGACACGGCAACGGGCACAAGGCTGTCCATTGCCCACGTCCATCGTGCCTTGCGTAACCTCGCGGACGTGCCCGACAGCTACAAGGCGGCGTTCCCACTCGCTGGCGAAGACCTACCGATCTTCGACGCCTAGAACGAGGCGCCGCCCCCGATTCGCAAACCCCACACCTTGCGCGCGTCGAACGAGAAGCCGAACGGTTCGTCGATGTTGATGTTCAGCCGAATCGCGCCAAACGCATTCTCGCCGCCGAATCGCACATAAGGCTCGACAGCCAGCTGCGTCTTTCTCTCTTCGTACTTCGGTATCAGGACGAGGCTGAACCGGGAGCCAACTCGAAGCCAGTCCGTCGCCTGGTAGCCCATCATGGCCACCATCTGCATTATGAAATCGGTCTTGGAGGTCCTCGCGTTCTTGTCGTTGAGCTTGATCAGGGCGCCTGTGTCGAGATAAGCACCCCAGAGGAAACCGCTCGGCTTACGGCGCTCAACCGCAATCGGAATGATGACACTGACCGTGTGCGGGTCCCAGAGCCAGAACATCGTATTTCCGCGCAGCCCGGCAGCCAGATCGTAGGCAGACGCCGCGGTGTTTCGGTCATTGATGTCATCGGGCAGGCTTGCCGCTGGAATGGTCGCGCCTAGGCCCGCGCGATAGGAGAATTGTCCCTTTTTGCCCTGGTAGTGAAAGGCCAGGTATGGATTGCCGATGCGAAATGAGTTGTCGGGGTCGGCGTCATCGAGGTCGACGTTGGCGTAAGACATCCCCCAGACGGCCTGCAGGATAACGCTATAGGAAAGCTGGAACCGCATCTCGATCAACGGACTCACGATGATAGAGCGCTGGGAGGCCGCCTCGGTTCCGCGTTTGCCGGCAAATAGCCCGAGCTCGCCCATGATGTGAAAGCGGTCGGTGTGGGCCTTCTTGCCTTCGTCGAGGCTGTACGGCTCGTCGGGGAACGCGCGTGCCTCCCCGGGCGCTAGCCATAACGCCGCTGCGAACACAAAACCAACAACTCCCCACCCACGAAGCAAAGACATATTTGAACCCCCAGCGAAAAAGAGACCCCCCTCTTTTTCTGCCCTCCATTATAAGCAGCGCCGACACTCACGGCCCGTGTTCCGTCGTCAACGGAACCACACTGCCAAATGTGATCGAACGTTCAGGGCACGATCGCGACGTACGACGGGCCGGGGCCCTCGAGCCACGTGATGCCACGCGAGGCACCGCTCTCGACATTGATGATCGAGAGCTTCTTGTCCGAGATGTGGGCCACGAACGCGAAGGTGTCGGTGCCGTCCACGGCCGCGGTCAGTGGAAACGCGTTGCCTGGGAGCGGGGCAGGTTCGGAGGGAACCAGCAGGTCACCATCGACATCGATCGTGACCAGGTTCGAGCCCGTGCCGGTCGGCGCGAGAATCTGATCGCGGCTGGGCATGTACGTGACGCCATAGGGGAAGCCCCCCTCGACAGCGAAATTCCCGACGACCGAAGGAGCGCTTGGGTTGGATGTGTCGACGAGGGTGACGTCCTGACCGAAGCTATTTGCTACGACGACGCGTGTCCCGTCATCGAGGAACGTCACGTCAGACGGGTCGTTGCCTGTCGCAACGAGCGGGCTGAGCGTGCCTTTGATGTCCGCGGTTTCAAACACATGAATGCCGCCGTTCCCGCCCGCAATGTTGATGACGCCGAGCATGCCGTCGGGGCTCAGCGCGACTTGCTCGGGTCGCCCATCAAACGTGATCTCTTCGATGAGCTGGCGCGCCACGATATCGATGACGGACATCGTGTGGCCCGATCCATTAATTGTTCCGTAGTTGCCCGTGTATGCGCGGGTGCCGTCGGCGCTGATCGCGATCCCAAGCGGAACGTCTGAGGTCACGACCTCGGTCGCCTCGCCGGATTCCAGGTCGACGATCAGAAGCGTGCCTCCCTCCGGCACTTCGGGAGAACCGATGAGCATGTTCGTCACCCCGACGTCGAAGAACGCAGGCCCGACCGACACGACCGCGGTCTTTCCATCGGGCGTGACCTCGACCTCGATCGGCCCGGGCTCCCAACCCGACAAGTCGATGGTGTCGACGACCGACGAAGGTCCATCACTCTCCCCATCGATGAGCTTGTCGTAGTCCAGCAGTGTCAGCGATTGATTCAGCCAGTCGGCTGTAACCACCAACCGCACCTCACCGCCCGAGCCGCCACTACCGCCAGCGCCGCCCGAACCTCCGGACGAAGAAGTAGAGTCACAGCCAACGACGACCAAGCCGGCGACGCAGCAAGCCAACACAACCAAACGCTTCAGCATCGCGCGAGTATAGAAGGGGTCTGAGTCCTTTTCTAGTCGAGCAGGCGGAAGGTTACCTTGTCTAGGGTGCCGCCTTTGTAAGGGTTGTGGTCGGGGTAGAGGGTGGACACGGGGGTGCCGTTGTCTACGCCTACGTCGAAGGGCTCCGAAAGCGAGAAGGTGGCGTTGTGGGTTCGAGGCATGTCGACCTCGCCCACCTTCTCGTCATTGATGAAGAGCTCTCCGGTGCCCGCGAAGTTGCCGGCGTGGGTGAACTTGAAGGTGATTTTGGTTTCGCCCTTCTTCAACGGCGATGACTTCATGATGTAGTGGACTCCATCCAGGAAGTTGTAGTCATAGTAGACTCGGCGATTCTTGATGAACATCGTGTAACCGCCGGTGAAGCCGCCGCACGCAACGATCACGCCTCGTTCCTTGCCGGTGATGTCGATCACAGTCTCGATGGTATGCGAGCGGCCCTTGATCGGAGGCGACGCCTTTTCAGCGATCCGCGTAGCGCCTGGCGCGTAGAACGTGAACTCCGTCATGCCCTTGAAGAGCCGGTCCTGCTGCTTCCCTACGCGAGCGATCATGTCGTCGTAGAGCGGGTACACGTTGTACTTTTCGGCTTGTTCGTCGAAGAGCTGCTGCAAGTCAGCGAGCTTCTCCGGATATTCTTCGGCGAGGTCGTTTGCGCCGCTGAAATCCTCAGCCACGTGATAGAGTTCCCACTTGTCGTTATCGAAGGGGGCCGTCGCGTTGAGCTCCCAAGGCATTCGGTTTCCGTGAAGCGTTACGGCTTTCCAGCCATCGGCCCAAACGGCGCGATTGCCGAACATCTCGTAATACTGAACCTTCTTAGCGTTCGGTGCGTCGGCATCGTTGAACGAGTACCGCATGCTGACGCCATCCATCGGTCGCTGCTTCACGCCGTCGATCTCATCAGGAACTTCGAGGCCGATGACGTCGAGCAAGGTCGGTGCGATGTCCGAAATGTGGTGGTACTGATCGCGGATCTCACCTTTGCTCTCAATCCCGTTGGGCCAATGGACGATCAGTGCATCCTGGATGCCGCCGCGATGCACCGACTGCTTGAAGTACCGGAACGGCGTATTGCCCGCCATCGCCCAGCCCGCGTGATAGTGCGGATAGCTGTTGCGGTCGCCCCAGGTGTCGTAGCGCTTCCAATTCGCGTCGAACTCGGTTTGCAAACCATTGAGCACGTAGGTCTCGTTGAAGGTTCCGGCGAGGCCGCCCTCCCCGCTGGCGCCGTTGTCGGAGGTGACCATGATGATCGTGTTGTCGAGCTCCCCGATACGCTCGAGCGTCGCGATGATCCGGCCGATCTCCGTGTCCAGATGCTCGAGCTGCGCTGCGAACACTTCCATCTGCCGCGCATACAGCTTCTTTTCCTTGGGCTTCAGCGAATCCCACGCCGGAATCGCTTCAGCGCGTGATGTGAGCTCGGTGTCTTGCGGGACGATGCCGAGGAGCTTCTGCCGCTCGAGGATCAACCTGCGAGCCTCGTCCCAGCCCATGTCGAACTTGCCCTTGTACTTGCGAATGTACTCTTTGGGCGCCTGGTGGGGTGAGTGCATGCCACCCGGCGCAAAGAACACCATGAAGGGGCGATCCTTGGGTGCGGTCGACATGTGGCCCGTAATGTAGTCGATCGCCTTGTCCGCGAGGTCCGTCGAGTTGTGGTAGTCCTTCCCCTTGTTCTTCCAAGGCTCGACCGGCGCGT
>JAFDFW010000210.1 GCA_019309605.1 Deltaproteobacteria bacterium
CCTCTACCTAGGCGGCGAAGCCATGTGGGAGCCACTAGCAATCGCCATCATGTTCGGCTTGGCTTTCTCAACAATGCTCACCCTAGGCTTCGTCCCCCTCATGTACTCCCTCTTTTACCGAGTAGCCTTCAAAGACTTCACCTACCCAACCAACCCATAAGAAGGGGACAGTCCCCTTTTTCGAGGGGTTAGTTCGGAAGGCGCGGAACGAACTCGGTTACACTCGGTCGATGGAACGAGCACGCGAACGCGCTGCATCGATTGCGATTCTGACGTCGATCCCGATGGTCGCGCAATTGATCGCGGGGCGCGCTGTTCGCGACGCGTTGTTTCTCACCGAATTCGAGGCGGTGTACTTGCCTCGCGTGATGCTGGCTGCGGCCGCGCTTTCCTTAGGAGCCGCAATGTCGGTCAGCCGCTTGATGCCACGATGGGGTCCTCGCGGCACCGCGCTGGTGCTTGCGATGCTCAATGGCGCGATCTTCGTCTTCGAAGCGGCCCTGACGGACGTCGCGCCAAGAAGCGTTGCCGTGATCACGTACATTCACGTCAGCGTCCTGGGCGCACTGGTGGTGAGCGCGTTCTCGTCCGTGGTGAACGAGAGGTTTGATCCGCTCTACGCAAAAACGGTCGTCGCTCAAGTCGGCACAGGCGCCGCATTGGGTGGCGTGTTGGGAGGAGTCGTGGCGCTCTTTCTTTCAGATGCGTTCGAGCTTGCGACCGTCCTCTATGGTCTCGGCGCTCTCAGTGTGCTGGTCGCGCTCGGGGTCTGGAACGTCGGCAAGTCCACCCAACCTCAAAGAGCATCGGACGACGAATCCAACTTTGGAATCCGAACGATTCGGAAGGATGCGTACCTCCGCAAGGTCGCGCTGACCATCGTGCTTCTCGGCGCCGTCGGTGTCTTGGTGGACTACGCAATGAAAGCGGAGGCGGACGCGCGATTCACGGACTCTGCAAGCCTGCTCTCGTTCTTCGCTGTCTTCTACATGGTGACTTCGCTGCTCACGTTCGTGATGCAAGCAGGGGTTGCAAAGCCACTGCTCGCGAAAATCGGGCTCGGCGGGACGATGGCGATTCTGCCATTCGCCGTTGCCATCAGCGCCGGCTTGGGTGCCGCGTGGACCGGGCTCTGGACGGCCACCCTTGGACGCGGAACGCAGACTGTCATTTCGAGCTCGCTTTTTCGTTCTGGATACGAGCTTCTCTACACACCGGTGCCCCCGCTCAAAAAGCGAGCCACCAAGGCACTCATCGACATCGCTTGCAATCGAATCGGGTACGGGATCGGAAGCATCCTCGTCATGGCGATTGTCGCGGTCACCGCGACGGCGGATGTGGCGACGTCGTGGGTACTGGTGGTCGCAACCATTGTGGCGTTGATATCCGCTTGGATGATCCGCCAACTGCACGATGGCTACGTGAATGAGCTCGCGACGAGCCTGCGGGACGGCTCGATCGTGCTTCACTCGGATGACATCATCGACGCGACGACGCTGCACACGCTCGCCGGGAGCGCGGCGGTGATGAATCGCCATCAACTGTTGGACAGCATCGAAGAGCTCGGACGTGAGCGTGACGCTGACCAAAGCGCCGCGCGTCGCGAGGCGTGGCTTGCCCAGCTCTCCGACCTGCTATCCGAAGAGCCGCGACGTGTGCTGAACGTCCTGCTGGACGATTCGTTGAGCCCACGTCTTGCCGCACATGTAATCGATCGACTTGGAAACGACGTGTACGCGCGCCCGGCGTATCGGGCTTTGGAGCAGATGGGCCCTGACATCACAGGCCAACTGGTCGACGCCATGCTCTCTAGCGACAGCCCCGCCTCCGTCCGTCGCCGAGTTCCTCGCCTGTTGAGAAAGATCGAAGATCCGCGCGCCGTGCGGGGCCTGCTGGAAGGCCTGAAGGACGATGAGTTCGATGTTCGCTATCGTTGCGGGCACGCACTCGCAAATTTACAGCGAGGAAACCGAACGATCGAGCTGCCCGAGCGCACTATCATGGAAGCCGTCGCGCGAGAGGTCGCCGCCGACCAGGAACAATGGCAGCACCGGCGGCTTCGCGAAGAAGTCTCCCCCGACATCCAAGGCGAAATCGACGCGCTTCTCGAGGATCGCGACGACCGCAACCTGCAACACGTGTTCACGCTGCTCAGCCTGGCGCTCGATCGTGACGCGATCGTCCTTTCCCTCCGGGCACTCTCCAGTCAGGACGCCAACTTGCGTGGCACCGCGCTCGAGTATCTGCACAACGTCCTGCCCGAACGAATTCGCGAGCCTCTTTGGCCAAGGCTCACCGAGCGCTCCGAGCAGCCGCGGTCCCGATCGATGAAGAGCTCCCCGGAGGACCTGCTGCAATCGATGCAGTCGCTCATGCTCGATCGCGACCAGCTCGGGAAGTGAGCTGCACCTCGACGGTCAGCATGCCTTCGCCCGCGGGCGGAGGCGTCTTTCGCGAGAGCTCGCCATGCGCCGCCCACCAATCGCGCGCGTCCTCGGAGGACCACGCGGGGACGTCGGCGCACGCGCCCAGCCGTTGTTCGAGCTCGAGCGCGCTCTGCGGCCTCTCGGACGGATCTTTCGCGAGGCAACGCAAGACTAGATGCTCGAGGTCTGGCGCAATCGGCTCGCCGAGCCTCGACGACAAAGGCTCCGGCGTGCTGTGCAGATGATGGCTACACACCTCGACGATGCTCTTGCCTGTGAACACGTGTGTACCTGTCAGCAAGTAGTAGGCCACCGCGCCAAGCGCGTAAAGGTCGGCGCGCGCATCGACGACATCGGGTGCGGTGATCGATTCGGGTGACATGTACTGGGGAGTGCCAGCCAGATTCGCCTCGTTGGTCAACTCCACGCCGCCTTCCTGCCGAACCTCTTTGACGAGACCAAAGTCCAGCACCTTGATGAAATCCCCTCCCCCTCCGTGCGGGTGTAACAGGTGCACCATCATGTTGCCGGGCTTGATGTCGCGGTGAACCAAGCCGACGCCATGCGCTTCCACGAGGGCTGAAGCCGCTTGGCGCATCAAGTGCGCGACCCGGCCCTGATGTTGGGCGCCGGACCTCGCGACGAGATCGGTCAGCGTCAGCCCGTCGATGTACTCCATCGCGTAGTAGAAGAGCCCCTCCGCGGTGTGGCCGTAGTCGAAAATCGTGATGGTGTGCGGATGCGCGAGACTAGCGGTGAGCTGCACTTCCTGCTCGAACCGCCGCAGATTGTCGACGCCCGCCTTATCGGGAGGCAGGAGCTTCACCGCCGTCGGCCGTCGCAGGAATGCGTGGCTCGCTCGATAGACGACGCCCATCCCTCCCTCGCCAAGCTTTTCTTCGAGCCGGTACTGACCGAGTTGTTCGGCATCACGGACCCGGCGACGGAGCCCGTAGATCACCACCGAAGCCCCTACACTGAGGGCGAGCGCGAGAACCCACCAGACTCCAACCTCGATCGTGATGTTGGCGGCGGTGCGCTCAACGCTCAGATTGATGAGCGCTGGATAGATGACGGACCACTTCTGTACGTCCAGGCCGAGAGAGCCGAAGTAGACGAAGCTGAGGAGCACCGCACCGACGATCAACCCGAGCGTCAGAGTCCAACGCCCGGAGCTCGGAACGAAGATCGCCCGCGCGAGAATCACGTTTGAAAGCGCGAGCAGCCCAATGAAATCCGGCCGCCCCTCGAAGGGGATGTACAGGGCCATCACGCTCGTTGCGAGCACGCCCAAGCTGAACGCCAGGAGCTCCGCCACGCGGATGAAACGAGCACTGGGCTCCCCGCGCCTGCACGAGAACCAGGGCAATAAGAAAAACACGGCAGCAGCCAGGTGCCACCAAAAGGAAGGATGCTGAAACCCCTCTGTGTGATCCATCAGGAGCAAGAGGACGACTCGGTAAAGCCAGAAGAACAGGTACGCGCTGCCCATGACTAGGCCAAACAGAGCGACGCGCCGTTGCAGGAACGCGCGGTCTTCCTCGCTTGCGGACAAGCCCCTGGCGCTCGCGGACGTCATACGGTCTCTTTTTACCACGGACCGAAGATGTTTGACGGGGTGATGCGCGGATCCCCTAGACCGAGCGGGGAACGACCGCACGGCCAGACTCGAGCTCTGCAAGAAGCCAGTCACGAAAGCCGTGCGCGAGAAGCCACTCGATGCGGTCACCTCGCCAAACGATTTTGTCGTCTTCGTAGGGAGATTGGCCCGACACGAACTTCTCGAACGCGCTCTGTTTCACGTAATCGAGATCCTTGCGCACCAGCGCCTGTGAGCGCATCTCGCGATTCCAACGAAGCAGCCTCGGGTGGGTGGATTCCTCGAGCAGAATCCCAAGCGGCTTGAGCGCCGAGACGTGAGGGAACAGCGCGAAGTCTGCGACCGACAGATCGCCGCACACGAAACCTCCGTCACCGAGCGAATCCTCGAGCTGGCTGAGAACGTTGCGTAGGTCCTCGCGCCCCGCCTCGAGCAACCCTTCAGGAGGCTCATCTGGCCGTTCGTGCGTAGGCCAAGTCCAAATGGAGATGTCGTGGATGATCGCGTCGAGAAGGGTGTCTGCAACTCGTTGCCACCGTCGCGCTTTGGCGCGGAGCTCGGGCTCCACGGGAAAGACCGCAGGCGTCGGGAAGCGGTCCTCTAGATAGTAGACGATGTCAGTCGAGTCGGTGACTGTGAAACCCCCATCAACGAGGACAGGCACCTCCGCGCGCGGGTTCACTCCGACTAGCCGATCGTGCTCGTCGAGAGCCAAGGCGTCGATGGATTCAAACTCCAATCCCTTGAAC
>JAFDFW010000019.1 GCA_019309605.1 Deltaproteobacteria bacterium
TTCAGGCCACTGAGCGGGAACAAGATGCCGAATTGGGCCGACGCGTAGAAGCCATCTTTGAAGCTCGGTCCGTCCTCGGTTCGGTAGTAGATCGACAGGTCGAGCTCCGCGCCGAGGTTGGGCTCCGATGCGTAGGCCTGCTGCTCGTACATGGCGCGGCTGTAAATGAAGTCGAGTCGCGCACCCAGAACACGCCCGAAGTCGCTGCGGATGATGTCGTAGCTGACCGACGGTGCCAGATAGTAGGCCCCGGCGATGCGCCCCATGATGCGGCGCCACAGGATCAGGTCGATGCGGTAGTCGGGGTGGAACGAGAAATTCGAAACATTCTTCTGACCGACAGGCTGAGTGGCGAGGTCCTCGTATTGCGACAGGCCAACGACGTCAGGATCGCCCGAGGCCATGCCGCCCTTGAGGAAGACGCCGAGCTTCTTCTGGAGGAACCGGTACTCGCCTTCGAACGCGATACCCCACTGGCGCAGCTTGAACTTCGCCCCCTCTGCAGTCGGCGGGAAGTCTGCAGGCGAGATGTTTTGAATCTGACCAAAGATTCCGGCGAACTCGATCTCGAGGCGCAGGTCCTTCCACAAGACCTGCAGCCATCCATCGGGCATGTAGACCTTCGCGTCGCGGCGAACGAAAGCATTCTCGATGTCGTTAATGGTTCCCAGTAACGGAGCCGTCGAGGTCGACAAAAACTGCGACCGATAGATGAAGTACGCGCCGCCGTTGATCACCCACTTGCCGCGCGCGAGACGCTTCTCCTGCTTGAGTGGCTCCAGGCGGCGAGCCAGCAAGAAGCTCCACTGCCGCATGTCGTCCAGCCTGCTCGCGTCGATCGGAATGTTCTGGATGTCCTCGACGGGGTTGTAGATGTAACCCTTGTTCGCAAAGTCCCACGAGACCCCGAAGAAGATGCCCTTGAACTTGCCGATGAGCTGAATGCGGTCGATTTCGGACTGGAAGTCGGAGTCGAGAGCGGTCTCGAGCGGGTTCGTTCCCTCGCCCGCGTTCCAGAGCATCCCGAGGCCCCACTGGTGGCCCATACGGCCGAAGCGAAGCTGGCCGATGGTGCTGTTTGTGACCTCGCCCCAGACGCGCCGGAAGTAGATGTTGTCGCCCACCGTGTTCCGGAACGACTCCGGCGGAGGCAACGTTTGGGTCAAACTGTCGACGGGCACTCCCGGGGCGCGGCCGGGAATCTGGCCAAACCGATTGACGGACTTGACCTCGGGGGTCGAACCCAAGATGAGGTTGTCGAATACATCCACCATCATGTGGACCCGAATGTTGTCACTGAGCGACAGCGTCGGTTGCAAACGGAGGCGTGTGTTCGCGAAACGCAGCGTTGCGCTTCCGTCGCACCGTTGGTCCTGGCCCGCAGGAGACGACGGATCGCCTTTGCAACCACCCTGGGGAAGCACGCCGTTGCCCCCGGAGCTAGCCGCGTTGTCGACGGGAATCCATCGCGCGAAAGGGTCTTCGTTCAATCGGTCGAGTGGAATCCGGCGCAGTGAGAAGTTGTCGAGGTAGTTGCCTCGGACGCGGAAGTAGCCATTGAGCGAGAACACCGGGCGCGGGTTGGTCCACGATGCCAGCGTGGGGTCCGACGCCGGCGGGGCAGCGAGACCCAGAAGCTTGGCGTCATCCGCCGCCATGTCATCTTCGTCGCCGAAGTCCTCTTCGTCGAAGTCCCCTTCGAATTCCTCGTCGAAGCTGTCATCCGCCGCGGGGGCCGTCGGAGATTGCAGCCCCTCCATGCTGGGCGCTCTCAATTGAGGGGGGAGGTCTTCCTCCCTGCTCGGCTCAGGAGAGGCTTCTTCGCCCTCGCTGATGGCCTCTTCCTCGGCCGTAGCCGCACCGTGCCGTGCCCCGGCCGTCGTGGAATCGTCGGTGGACGACCCCTGCGCCGCAGCCGATGTTGCCCCAAGGGAAACTACCCAAATAATCGCTAAGAAACGGCGCATTGAACTCGTGCGGTCCGGGGCGTAGCACGCCGGGATCGCGCGGGTCAACGAGGCAATCACCGCCTTGACCAAAGCCTCTAAGGCCTTTAGCTCCGGTGCCGGGAGTTCTATGACCGATAGTCTACGCTTCATCCCCCTTGGCGGGCTCAACGAGGTCGGAATGAACTGCGCCGCAGTGGTCTGCGGCGGCACGACGATCGCCATCGACTGTGGCATCGGTTTCACCGATGAAGATGGTGCCGACTTGGTTCATCCGAACTTCGACTGGCTCCAGGCGCGGCAGGACAGCCTGCGGGCGATCGTCATCACCCATGGTCACGAGGACCACATCGGCGCCCTTCCCTACTTCCTCAAAAAGGTCCGCGTGCCCGTCTATGCGCCGCCCTACGCCGCGGCCCTGATCGAAGATCGCCTAGCAGAGCACCGCCTCAAAGACATCGACCTCCGAGTGAGCCCGGCGGGAGCCCGAGAACAGATAGGGTCGATCTCGGTCGAGCGTTTTGCCGTCCACCATTCTATCGCGGACGCTACCGGGCTCATCCTGGATACCCCCGTGGGCACAGTCGTCCATACAGGAGACTTCAAGATCGAATCGGACCCTTGCGAGGGGCAGCGCTTCGACCGAGCACGCCTCGAAGAAGTGGGACGCCAAGGCGTGCGTCTCCTTCTGAGCGATTCGACCGGAGCCGACGTGGAAGGGCGCTCCCGGCTCGAACTCGAGGCCGAGGCCGCATTGGAGAAGTGGATCTCCAGGTCCCCGAATCGAGTCGTCGTCGCCACGTTCTCCTCGAACGCCTTTCGGCTGAGAGCGGTGTTGCGCATCGCAAAGGAGCAAGGCCGTAAAGTCTGCCTGCTCGGGATGTCGGTCAACAAGCATACCGAAACCGCGCGCACGCTGGGACTGATTCCACCGATCGACGGCTTGTTGATCCCGCCCGAGGAGGTCAGCGCCCTCCGCCGCAATGAGGTCTTGATCCTCGCCGGCGGCACACAAGGCGAGCGCGCGTCAGGGCTCACCCGATTGGCGCGCGACGAGCACTCGCGCTTGCAGCTCGATGCGGGCGACACCGTGATCTTCTCCTCGCGCATCATTCCGGGCAACGAGCTCGGTGTGCTCGACATGATCAATCGGTTCGAACGTCGTGGCCTCGAAGTCATCACGCGCGACGAGCATCCGGAGGTCCACGCCAGCGGCCACGGAAGCCGCGAAGAGCAGCGCACCATGATTCAGATCCTGCGACCGGAGGCGTTCGTTCCCGTGCACGGAACGCACCACCATCAGCGACGGCATCTCGAGCTCGCCGCAGAAGAAGGAATCGAGCAAACACGACTGGTCGAAAACGGGAGCGTGTTGGAACTCACGCGAGATACGCTACGCGTCGTCGATACGGTTCCCGTCGGGCGCGTGTACATCGACGGCATGCAACCGCTCACCGAGGAAGTCATGGCGGAGCGCCGCGCGATGGGCTCGGATGGATTGATCACCGTCCTGCTCTCACTCAAAGGCGATCGGCTTCGGCACTTCCCGCGCGTTCTGTCGCGAGGGGTCTTCGGCGCTGGGAACCGCGCCCAGGTCGAGCGCAAAATCGCCGAGCACATTCGTGATCGGCTCAAGGAGCGGCGCTTCGCGAGCCCCGCGGAGGCCGAAGACGCGGCAATTGAGGTCACTCGGCAACTCTTGGTACACAATCACCGAAAGCGGCCGCTGATTATGGCGGACGTGAACGGGGAATCATGAGCCGATGGGTCGCCTGGCTGGCGGCTGCTCTCATTCTGAGCAGTTGTCACCGGCACGTCATACCGGAACCGAGTCTTCCGCCCGTCTCCGCCGAGGCCGCGAGCACCGCGCCGAATGATCCCACGCCGGAGCGCGCCACCCAATCCGGCAGCGGGGTTGCGCGACCGGCCACCGCGAAGGAACGCGCAGCGGTCGACGAGCTCGTTCGCGCGGCGGAGTCGGTTCGACAGCTGAGACTACGGCGCCCGGTGACGATCGAAATCGAGGACGGCGACGCCATCGCGAACAACTTGCGATCACAAATCGAAGAAGTGGAGATCGAGCGGGCGAGACTCGTCTACGGCGCGCTTGGCCTGTTGGACGCCGACGAGGATCTGCGGAGCATGTTCGCGGGAGTCCTCGGCGAGCAAGTCATTGGGTACTACGACCCGGACACCGGGCGCCTGGTCATACGCGACGACGTCATGGCCGGGTTGGCCGGCGCGTTCGGACCCGAACAAGCCCAGGAAGCTCGGTTGGTGCTGGTGCACGAGCTCGTGCACGCGCTGCAGGATCAAAGGCTGGGCCTTGGCGAGTCCTACGAGAAGGAACGGACGGCCGATGCGGACAACGCCTTCCGCGCAGTCGTCGAGGGCGATGCCACGCTCGCCATGCTCGCCCACGCACTGCGCCAACAGGGCATTCCGCTGTCTGCGGCGACGGCAGGGATTCAGCAGATGGGCGATTACCTCGACCTCAACGCGCTCGTACGCGGAGAGAAGCTCGACGATGCGCCCGCAATTCTGAGGGTCACCTTGGTCGCGCCCTACCTACGCGGCCTGCAGTTCGTGGCAGCAGTGCAAGGACGAGGCGGATGGCCTGCCGTGAACAACGCGCACCGCAGACCTCCAACGACCAGCGAGCAGGTGCTGCACCCGGACAAGTACTTCGCCCGCGAGCCAGGCGAGGAAATCGAGATGCCCGACAACCAGGAAGTCCGCGCGGCTGGTTTCGAACGCATCGAAGAAGATACGCTCGGCGAGCTCGAGCTCAGCGTGTACCTCGGCCAGGGGCGCCCCTCTGCCACAGACGAGGAGGCGGCCGCCGGATGGGCGGGCGATCTGCTGGCGGTCTACGGGCGGGACGATGTGGCGGCTGTCATCTGGTGGACGACATGGGACACGGACGCCGACGCGGAAGAGGCCTTCCGGGCTGCACGCTCGGTCTCGCCAAGGAATTCCAGCGCGCGCGTCGAGCGCAAGGGTCGGTCGGTCCTCATCGTGAGGGGACTGCCAGCCAAGCTACACCGGGCAGTTCGCGGTGACTTCACGTCGTTCGCACGCCGCATCAAGGCGGCGCCAGCGCCCCCGGAGCTCCGTCCAAACCTCATCTATTGAGGTTGTCGTTCAGAGCACCCCAAGCTAGGAATCGCGCATGGAACGGGCCTCGTGGGACGAATACTTCATGGACATCGCTACGGTGGTCGCCAGCCGCTCGACCTGCCCCCGCAAGCACGTCGGCTCGGTGATCGTGCGCGACAAGACGATCCTCTCCACCGGCTACAACGGCTCGGTCCGCGGCCTGCCCCACTGCGACGAGGTCGGCCACATGATGGTGGACGGCCACTGCGTGCGAACCATCCACGCGGAGGTCAACGCGATCATCCAAGCCGCCAAGAACGGCTCTCGAATCGACGGCGCCTCGATCTACGTCACCGCGTCGCCCTGCTGGAACTGCTTCAAGGCGATCTGCAACGTCGGCATCCAGCGAATCGTCTTCGAAGAATTCTATCGGGACGAGCGAATTTTTGAAGTTTCCCAGGCGCTGGGCATCGAGTTGGTGGAGCTGCACCGCGAGAAAGCGGTCCCCAAGGCTGCACCTTGACGGGTCTCCGCCTCGGCTGTACGAACCGCGCCTGGCAAACCAGCTAAAATCCAATGCAATCTGAAATTCGCGAGATCAGCCCGGTCCTCGTGGAGGTCACGGTCGAAGTGCCGTGGGACCGCATCCACAAGGACCTAAACGACACTTATAAAGAGATCGGCAAGACCGCCCGCGTCCGCGGCTTCCGTCCAGGCAAGGTGCCAAAGAACATCTTGAAGCAGGTCTACGGCCGACAGGCCGCAGCTCAGGTCACGGGCACGCTCGTCGAGCAAGGCCTCATGCATGCGGTGCAAGAGCACGAGCTGCACGTCGTGGCGCAGCCTGAGATGGAAGAACCGCCCGAGCTCGAGCAAGGCAAGCCTCTCATCTTCAAGGCCAAGGTCGAGGTGCGCCCGAAGATCGACGAGGTCACAATCGACGGGCTCGAAGTGTGGCAGAAGCCGATCGACATCCCGGACGAGGACGTCGACGCGGAACTCGAAAAGCTGCGCGACCAGCACGGAGAGATCCAGGTTCCGGACCCGATGCGCCCCGCGCAGCAATTCGACTTGATCACGATCGACTACACGGTGGCGGTCGACGGCGAAACGAAGGAAGACCTCGGAGCCGAAGGTCGTCAGGTAGAGATCGTCGACGAGCACTTGCTGCCCGAGCTCAAAGAGGGGCTGCTCGGAATGATGCCCGAGGACGAGAAGACGATCGCCATCGAATTCGAGGACGACCACCCGAACCCCGACCTCCAGGGCAAGACCGCACAGTTCACCGTCAAGGCCAAAGAGCTTCACGAGAAGCTGCTGCCCGAGGTCGATGACGAGTTCGCGAAAGACTGTGGAGACTTCGAAACTCTTCTAGAGCTGCGGCTGAAGATTCGCGAAGGGCTCGAAGGCTCCGCGAAGCAGCAAGGCGAGGCCGAGCTGAAGGACCAGCTGATCGAAGGCTTGATCCAGGCGAACGACATCCCGGTCCCCCCGTCGATGGTTCAGCAGCAACAGCAGATGATGATGTACGAGATGGCGCAGTTCATGCAGATGGCGGGCCAGCAAGGCGCGCCGGGCGCAGACTTTTTTTCGGGCATTGAAGAGCGCGCACAGCGACGTGTGCAGGCGGGCATCCTCCTCGGGGTGTTGGCCCGTCAGGAAGGCATCGACGTTACCGAAGCCGACCTCGACGCCAAGTTCCAGGAGATCGCCGATCAGACCGGCAAGCACATTGCCAAGGTGCGCGCTGAGTACCAAGAGGCGCAGCGTGACGCCCTCGAATCCCAGCTCCTCGAGGAGAAGGTCATGGCGCTCCTCACCGAGCGTGCCAAGATCAACGAGGGGGAACGGCCGGCGCCCGAAGCCCAGAACGAGGACAACGACGAGCCGGCCCTAGACGAAGCAGACGAAGGGGAAGAGTCATGAGCGAGCCAACGTCCGCGCAGATGTACATGCCTTGGGTCGTCGAGACGACACACCGCGGCGAACGGCAGTGGGACATCTTCAGCCGCCTGCTGAAGGATCGCATCGTCTTCCTCGGCACCGAGGTCACCGACGACGTGGCCAACGCGATCATCGCCCAGATGCTCTTTTTGGAGAGCGACGACCCCGACAAAGAGATCACGTTGTACATCAACAGCCCCGGTGGCTCGATTACAGCAGGGCTCGCGATTTACGACACGATGCAGTACGTTCGATCACCCGTGTCGACGGTGTGTTTGGGTCAGGCGGCATCGATGGCCGCGTGGATTCTCGCTTCTGGCACGACCGGATTGCGCAAGTGTTTGCCCAATAGCCGCATCATGATTCACCAACCGCTCGGTGGAATTCGTGGGCAAGCGACCGACATTGAAATCCACGCACGAGAGATCCTGAAACTTCGTGAACAAATGAACACGATCCTGTCCAAGCATACAGGTCAGACAAGCCAACGCATTAAGGACGACACTGAACGCGATCGCTACCTCTCGGCCGAAGAAGCCAAAGAGTACGGGCTGATCGACGACGTCATCGCGCCGAAGCGCGATAAATAAGACACCTGAAAACGCCGAGAGTGGGAGCTGCCTAGTCCTTGCCGTGAACGGGGCTGGACGCTAGACTCTGCCAAGCAGGTATATGGTGGATCGCAGGCGAGATGACGGACACGGCAACCTTCAATGTTCTTTCTGCGGAAAGTCGCAGAAGGAGGTAAAGAAGCTCATCGCAGGGCCGACGGTCTACATCTGCGACGAGTGCATCGGGCTGTGTAACGACATCATCGCAGAGGAGGTCGAGCGCGAGGAGTCTCTCACGACGAACGCGCCGCTTCCCAAGCCCGCCGAGATCAAAACCATCCTCGATGAGTACGTCATCGGGCAGGAGCGCGCGAAGAAGGTTCTCTCCGTCGCCGTCCACAACCACTACAAGCGCATCGACTCCAAGGTCAGCGCGGACGACGTCGAGCTGCAGAAGTCGAACATCTTGCTGCTCGGTCCGACCGGGTCGGGCAAGACGCTGCTCGCGCAGACGCTGGCCCGTATCCTGAACGTGCCCTTCGCCATCGCCGACGCCACGACGCTGACCGAGGCTGGCTATGTCGGCGAGGATGTCGAGAACATCATCGTTCAGCTTCTTCAGAACGCGGACCACGACGTGGAGCGAGCGCAGCGCGGCATCGTTTACATCGACGAGATCGACAAGGTGGCGCGCAAAGGCGACAACCCGTCGATCACCCGAGACGTCAGCGGCGAAGGCGTGCAGCAAGCCCTCTTGAAGATCATCGAGGGCACCGTCGCCAACGTGCCGCCCAAGGGTGGACGCAAGCACCCCCAGCAAGACTTCCTGCAGATCGACACCGGGAACATCCTGTTCATCTGCGGTGGCGCATTCGTCGGCCTCGACGAGGTCATCGAACGGCGTATCGGCGAGCGGACACTTGGCTTCGGCGCAGACATTCCGTCGCGCAAAGACAAGAAGATCGGCGAGCTCCTCGAGCGCATCGAACCCGAGGATTTGCTGCGCGCCGGCCTGATTCCCGAATTCATCGGTCGTTTGCCGGTCATCGCCACGTTGCACGAGCTCAATGAAGAAGCCCTCGTCGACATCCTGACCAAGCCGAAGAACGCCTTGGTCAAGCAGTACCAAAAGCTCTTCGAGATGGATGGTGTGAAGCTCAAGTTCGCCCAGGGTGCGCTGCATGCAGTCGCGCGCCAGGCGCTAACGCGGAACGCCGGCGCTCGAGGCCTCCGTGCCATCATGGAAAAGTCGATGCTCGACATCATGTACGAGGTCCCTTCCCAGACAGACATCCGGGAGGTCGCTGTGAGCGAGGAAGTCATCGTGTCGGGCGAGAAGCCACTCATCGTCTACGAAAAGGAAGAGGAAAAGGCGGAACTCGCCTAGTGCGGCCTGAACCGCACACGGCCGCTTCACTTGACCCGAGGGCTTCGCGTGACGCGAGGGCTTTGCGTGGCGCGAGGGCTTTGCGCAGATCTGAGTAGATTGATGTTCTTTCACCGAAACGACAACGACGATCAAAATCCCGGTACCGGCGCGCCCGGTGGCGAAAGTTTTCCTCTGCTTCCCTTGCGGGACATCATCGTGTTTCCGCACATGGTGGTGCCGCTCTTCGTAGGGCGCGAGAAGTCGATCAACGCGCTCGAAGAGGCGATGAGCCAGCACAAAGAGATCTTGCTGGCGGCGCAAAAGAAGGCCAAAACGAACGAACCCACCCCGGAGGACATCTTCGAGGTCGGAACCATCGGCACGATCATTCAACTGCTGCGCCTTCCCGACGGGACGGTGAAGGTTCTCGTCGAGGGCAAGCGGCGTGCGCGCATCACGAACTTCGTGCCAAACGAGGAGTTCTTCGTCTGCAACGTCGAGCCAGTCGAAGAGGTCTACGCGCCGAACGTCGAAATCGAAGCGCTCATTCGCTCGGTGCAATCGGCGTTCGACGTGTACGCGAAGCTCAACAAGCGCATCGCGCCCGAGATGTTGATGACCGTGCAAACCATCGACGACCCGTCGAAGCTTGCCGATACGGTCGTTGTGCACCTGACGAGCATCAAGCTCGCGGACCGCCAAGAGATCCTCGAAACCATCGACCCGGCGAAGCGCTTGGAACGCCTGTTCCAACTGATGAACGCCGAAATCGAGATCCTCCAAGTCGAGATGAAGATCCGCTCCCGCGTCAAGAAGCAAATGGAGAAGACGCAGAAGGAGTACTACCTGAATGAGCAGATGCAGGCCATTCAGAAGGAGCTCGGCGAGCGCGACGAGTTCAAGAGCGAGATTCAAGAGCTCGAGCAGCAGCTCAAACAGAAGAAGCTTTCCAAGGAGGCGCACCTCAAAGCGCGCAAAGAGCTAAAGAAGCTCAAGATGATGCAGCCGATGAGCGCGGAGGCGACGGTCATCCGCAACTACATCGACTGGGTGATTGCCCTTCCCTGGGGCGACAAGAGCGAAGAGAACTACGACATCGACGCGGCCGAACAGATCCTCGAAGAAGATCACTACGGCCTCAAAAAGCCCAAGGAGCGCATCGTCGAGTATCTCGCCGTGCAAGCGCTCGTGAAGAAGCTCAAGGGGCCTGTGCTTTGTCTGGTGGGCCCGCCTGGCGTCGGTAAAACCTCGCTGGCGAAGAGCATCGCGCGGTGCAGCGGCCGCGAGTTCGTGCGCTTGTCGCTCGGCGGCGTGCGCGACGAGGCCGAAATTCGGGGTCACAGGCGCACGTACATTGGCGCCATGCCCGGCCGGCTGATTCAGTCTCTACGCAAGGTTGGAGCCAACAACCCTGTGTTCTTGCTCGACGAAATCGACAAGATGTCGGCCGACTTCCGCGGCGACCCCGCGTCGGCGCTGCTCGAGGTGCTCGACCCGGAGCAGAACCACAACTTCAACGATCACTTCCTCGACCTCGACTACGATCTGTCCGACGTGATGTTCATCACGACTGCGAACACCTTGCAGGGCATCCCGCTTCCACTCCGTGACCGCATGGAGATCCTCGAGATCAGCGGGTACACGGAGTTCGAGAAGCTCAATATCGCGACCCGCTATCTCGTGCCGCGCCAGCGCGAAAACGCCGGCCTGAAGGACATCGACATCGAGATCAGCGAGAACGCGATTCGGCAGATGATCCACTACTACACGATGGAGAGCGGTGTTCGAAATCTCGAGCGCGAGATCGGCAGCGTCTGCCGAAAGATCGCACGGCAAGTTCTCAAAGACGGCGAAGAGTCCAAAGAGAAGAGCTATCACGTCGAGGCCAAAGACATCGCGCAGTATCTCGGCATTCCGAAGTACCGGCCCGACAAGGCGAGCGAGAAAGACCACGTGGGTCTCACCAACGGTCTAGCGGTCAACGCCTTTGGCGGCTCGATCCTCGAATGCGAAGTCGCCGTGGTGCCCGGTAAAGGCAAGCTCAACATCACCGGATTGCTCGAAAAGGGCATGCAGGAGTCCGCGCAGGCGGCGATGAGCTACATCCGCTCGCGCCAGAAGGTGCTCGGCCTCGAGAAAGACTTTCACTCGAAGTACGACGTCCACGTTCACTTCCCGAGCTTCGTCCCGAAAGATGGCCCCAGCGCCGGCATCACGATGGCCACCAGCATCGCCAGCGCCCTTCTCAAGATTCCGGTTCGCAAGAACGTCGCGATGACCGGCGAGATCACTTTGCGCGGCCGAGTCCTTCCAATCGGCGGCCTCAAGGAAAAGCTCCTCGCCGCGCACCGAGCCGAAATCACCGTCGTGCTCGTCCCGAAGGAAAACCAGAAGGACCTGAAGGAAATCCCGCGCCGCGTCCTCAACGCCCTCCGCATCGTCCTGGTCGAGCACATGGACGAAGTCCTCCGAGAGGCTCTGGTCCTAAGCGCCCCCGACGCCCTCTTCGCCGAACACCAGGTCCGCCCCCTAGAATACCGCGACGGCGAACTAATCACCCCAGACACCCCCACCCCCGAAGAAGTCCCCGAACCCACAGTAGACCCCCCCGGCGCCCACCAATAGGGGGACACTCTCCGGGTCTCCAAGCCCTTGATATCAAAAGGGTTCTTGACGAAAGATCGCAGCGGCTCGTGTCGAGCGCTATGTGCCCGACGGATTGGCTTCGCTGTGATAGTCGACGACGCGGGTGCAGAAGTCATCGATCGCCACTTTGTAGTCCTCGGACGGCTGGTCCGGGGGAATTTCAACGACGGTGGTGCGGCCCCCGAGGTCGGCACTCATCTTGACGTGACGCTTGGACAAATTGCGGATGCCCATCTGAAGCAGCCTTCGGAGGCGCTGCGCGCCTTCCTGCCCCGCACCCTCACCCAAGTGCAAGACAAGCGCGTCTTCCATGCCGCTCTCGACTTCCTCCACCTCGACCTGAAGGTTCGCTTTGACCCGGATCGCGCTGAGGCCTGACTTGAGAATCGTGACCGAGGACCCCGGACCATACTTGAGCTCGATATCAGCCATGGCCACACTTATGATGCACATTTATCACTCCGCCAATAGGGGGACACTCTCCGGGCCCCCAACGCCTTGATATCAAAGCGCTTTTTCGCCGAAAATCGCAGCGTCTCGGACCTGCCCTTCGCGAAGGCGGAGTGCGCAACGCTGCGATCTTTCCCTCAGATCATTTGTGATTTCGGGTGGTTATGGGGGTGGAGAGTGTCCCGGTTGGACAGGGGGGGTGTGGGGGGTCATGCTCGCGGGCACTTTGGGCGGGTAGCTCAGTGGTAGAGCGCTGGCTTTACACGCCGGACGTCGCAGGTTCGACCCCTGTCCCGCCCACCCCGTGAAGCCGATGTTTCGCATTGGTCACGGGGGGCTTTGCCCCAACTTCAGTCTCTGGGGTGGCCCATCGTCGCCGGACTTCGCCTGGTCGTCACGCACGAAAATCCGCTTCTCTGAGCTTTTTCGACTGGATCATGCGACAGCTGGTCGTAGGTTTGCTAACTCTTAGTCAGTGACTGACTGACGGTCAGTCTTGCTGGAGGGCGAGCGATGGCGGTGGCGGCTCGGAGAGAGCGGGAGCGGACTGCGCGGCGGGAAGCGATTCTCGATGCGGCGCAGGAGTTACTCGCCGTGCAGGGTTATCACGGGATGCGGATGGATGGCGTCGCGGAGGCTGCTGAGCTCAGCAAGGGCACTCTCTATCTGTATTTCGAAAACAAAGACGCTCTCTGCGCGGCGGTCGCGACTCAGCTTCTCGACACGCTCCTACCCTTCATCGAGAGCGCGCTGGAAGAGGCATCCACGGGTCTCGATGCGGTCCAGCGGCTGCTTCAGACATACAACGATTTCACGCACGACAACCCGCACCACTTTCGGTTCGCGATGGAGTGGTTGAGCGCCGGCGAACGCATGGATGATTCGACGGAGGCCTTTCAAATCTACCGCGGCCGCGTGGGACATCTGCTGTCGCTGGTGGTCACCTCCCTGCAGCGGGGGCAAACCGACGGCAGCATCCGAGCCGATCTTGACCCCCTCAACCAAGCCATCCAGCTTTGGGCGAGCTTCCTCGGCGTGGTGATGGTCGGACTCAACAAAGAAGGTATGGCGCAGAGAATTCCTATGCCTGTGGATTTAGAGCAGCTCGTGCCCCTGCACCTCGACGCGATGGTCCGGGCGCTTTCCTTTCGAGCGGAGAGGCTTCATGATGCGAGGCACGATTCTCATCCTGCTAACCGCGATGTTGGCCGTCGGGTGCAACTACACGAAAGAGACGGACCCCCCACCGCCGGTCGAGGTGCCGGACACGTATTCGGAGGGGGCCGAAGTTCCCCCGCCGCCGAAGCACGAGGCGGAGCCGGTTCGTGACGCGCGCTGGTGGCGATCCATGGGTGACCCAACCCTCACCGTGCTGATCGAAGAGGCGCTGCGCCGCAACCAGAGCGTGAAGTCCGGTTGGGCGCGTGTCCGCCAGGCCCGCTTCATCGCCAATCAAGTTCGCGCCGCGCGAATGCCGCAGATCGGACTCACCGGGGACTATCAAATCGGGAAGAACATCATGTCCTTCGGCGAAGTGCGCGCCCAACAGGGGGTCGGTTCGCTGCCCGTCTCGTACGAAGTGGACCTGTTCGCACGCAGGGCACGGGAACATCAGGGCGCCAAGCTCGACGCAGAAGCCGCACGGCTCGATCAAGAAGCACTGGCCATAGTGATCTCGGCGGAAGTCGCCGAAGCATGGTTTGATTCGGTCAACTCGCGCATCGAAGTCGCTGTGGTCACCGAGCAGCTCGACACCGACCTGAAGTTCCTCGAGCTGGTCGAGCTCCGCTACCGCGAGGGCCTCAACTCCGCCGTCGACGTGCACCAGCAGCGGCAGCGCGTCGCCAGTCAACGCGCCCTACTCGCCATGTCCGATGCCCGGACCGAGCTGACCGACCAACGACTTTCGGTACTGTTGGGCGAGGCACCCGGCCGAGAGTTCCCGATCGACGACAAGACTCTCCCCGACATCGGGCCCACGCCCGAAGTGGAGGTTCCGGCGAAGCTCCTCGAGGCACGCCCCGACATCAAAGCCATGCAAAAACGAGTTGAGGCCGAGGATCGTCGGCTGTCCGCGGCCATCGGCGCACGACTCCCGCAGATCGTCCTAGATTTCACCCCTTCGTACACCTGGCTCGATTCGGAGATCACTGGCACCCAAAGCAGCGGCATGCAGTTCCCCGCAACATCGGTCCATGGCTGGACATGGAACGCCGGAGCTCACTTTTCCGTCCCCGTGTTCGACGGCCTTCGCGGCTGGTCCGCAATCAAGACTCAGCGCGCAGTCTCAGACCAGCTCCTCGAACAGTACGCCGAGACCATCCTCATCGGCCTACTCGAAGTCGAGAGCTCGCTAGTCCTGGAGCGCCAAGAGCGACTTCGCATCCAG